>JBJHDJ010000091.1:0-8462 GCA_050486485.1 Porticoccaceae bacterium | reverse complement strand
TCTGGTCGCTGGTGACGGGGGTGGCCACCTGTTGGTCGCCGCTGCCCAACTGGTCCACGGCGGCCAGCAACTCGGCATCCCTTGGCCGTTCCCGGGCCGGGTGTCGCGCCAGGGTCACTTCCAGGGAGCTGACGCCAACATCCCGAGGCTGACTATTGAAGCCGAGGCCGAAAATCAGCGCGCCGTGAAACAGCACCGCCACCAGCAGGGCGGGGCCGAGGTTGCCCGGGTCGGGATGCCAGGCGCCTGCGCCGTCCGGGGGTGCCATGACCGTGGAACTCACCGCAGGCGACTGGCGATGGCGTCCATCAGCCGGGCGCCGATGCGGGTATCCTGGGCGGCATCGATTTCCCGCACGCAGGTTGGGCTGGTGACATTGATCTCCGTGAGGAAGTCGCCGATCACATCGAGGCCGGCGAACAGAATGCCCTTGTCCCGCAGCACCGGCCCCACGGCCTCGGCGATCTCACGGTCCCGGGGTGACAGGGGCCGCACCACCCCCCGGCCGCCCGCCGCCAGGTTGCCGCGGCTTTCCCCGGCGGCGGGAATCCGCGCCAGGCAGTAGGGAATCGGCTCACCGTCCACCATCAGAATGCGCTTGTCGCCGTCGGCGATCTCGGGAATATATTTCTGCGCCATGATGGTGCGGGTTCCGTGGTGGGTGAGAGTCTCGATGATCACGCTCAGGTTGGGATCCCCGGCCTTGACCAGGAAAATGGCCGAGCCCCCCATGCCATCCAGGGGTTTGAAGATGACCTCGCCAGTACTGGCATGGAACTTGCGGAGCCTGACGGGATCCCTGCTCACCAACAATGGCGGGGTAAAGGCCGGAAACAGGGTGGCGAATACCTTTTCGTTGCAGTCCCTTAGGCTTTGGGGTTTGTTGATCACCAGCACCCCCTCCCGCTCGGCGGCCTCGAGGATGTAGGTGGAATACACATACTCGCTGTCGAAGGGAGGATCCTTGCGCATCAGCACCGCATCCAGCTCCGCCAGCGGTCGCTCGCGGGGTTCGCCGAGGCGGAACCAGCCGCCGGGGTCGTCGAACACCTCGAGGGCCGCCATGGTGGCCACCGCGCGGCCTCCGCTGAGGGCAAGGTCCCGCTGTTCCATGTAGAACAATTGCCAGCCTCGCTCCCGGGCGGCCAGCAACAGGGCGAGGGTGGTGTCTTTCTTGAAGCTGATGGACTGGATGGGGTCCATCACCACACCGATGGAGCGGGACATGGGCAGTTTCCTTGGAAGGGCTGTAAGGGCTGGTCGGGCCTGTTGGTTGGTGTCGCGAGGATAGCAATTTGCCAGTTTATCGTCATTCAGCCCCGAAATCCGGTCGTTTGTCGGGGATCAACGGCTGTCTTGAGGCAGAGTGTGGATGTTGCGGACGGATTGTGCTAGAAAGTGCCGGGGGAGAGATAGGGCATGACCCGACAATTACAACGACCAACAAGGTAAAGCGCATATGGAATTGAATCTGGATGGCCTGAAGGTCATGGTGATCGATGACAGCAACACCATCCGCAAAACGGCCGAAACCCTGTTGAGCAAGGCCGGTTGCCAGGTCATAACCGCCACCGACGGCTTTGACTCCCTTGCCAAAATCGCCGATAACGAGCCCGACCTGATCTTCGTCGACATCATGATGCCACGGCTCGATGGCTACCAGACCTGCGCGCTGATCAAGAATAACAAGCAGTTTCGCCACACCCCGGTGATCATGCTGTCCAGCAAGGACGGCCTGTTCGACAAGGCCAAGGGGCGCATCGTCGGCGCCGACGATTACCTCACCAAGCCCTTCAGCAAGAACGAACTGTTCGAGGCCCTGGCCAAGTACGCTCCCCGGGCCACTGGCCAGGACGCGCGGTCCGTCGCCAGCTGATACCGGCGGGATCCCCAATTCCACAGCAAACCCATGCCCAAAGAGGGAACACCATGACGAAGATCCTCATTGTCGACGACTCACCGACGGAGATTCACAAGCTCAAGACCATTCTCACCAAGCACGGTCACAATGTGCTGGTGGCGGATTCCGGTGAAAGTGGCGTCAGCCTCGCCCGGCGGGAGCTCCCCGATGTGGTGCTGATGGATATCGTCATGCCCGGGATGAACGGCTTCCAGGCCACCCGCCAGCTCACCAAGACCAAGGAGACGAGCCATATCCCGGTGATCATCGTCACCACCAAGGATCAGGAAACCGATCGCATGTGGGGCACCCGGCAGGGCGCCGTGGCGTATCTCACCAAGCCCGTCACCGAGAAGCAGTTGCTGTCCACCATCGAGCAGGTCACAGGCTGAACGCGACCGGGGGTTGCCCGTGAACACACAAGCAGACAATCCATCCTATCGCCAGTTGGCGGAACTCACCCGCGACTATGCCGACCGGGCCCGGGATCTGCCCGCCCAGGTGGATGTGACGCCAACCCGTACCGTGGTGTGCTTCCACCTGCTGGGTAGTCCCGTGGCCATCCTCCTGGAGGAGGTGCACGAACTGTTCGAAGTGCCCCATTGCACCCGCCTGCCGAGGGTCAAGCCCTGGGTGCGCGGCGTGGCCAATGTGCGGGGCAAGCTCACCCCCATCATCGATTTCGCCAATTTTCTGGGTAGTCGCCTGCAGGCGCCCCCCAAGCGCCAGCGGGTGTTGCTGGTGGAATACGGCGGCATTGCCGCCGGGCTGATCGTCGATGATGTGGTGGGCATGAAGCACTTCCGGGTGGATACCTACTCGGAGAAGCGAGATCTGGTTCCACCGCCGTTGGCGCGGTTCGTGCCCGGAACCTTTCTCAATGACGGAGAGTACTGGGCACTGTTCAGACCGGAGGCCCTGTTCGCCCACGACGAGTTTCTCGCCGTGGCGGCCTAGGGTGTTTTCGATAAAAACGAAACAGCGGCAATGATTGCCGGGAGAGTGACATGCTAATCAAAGCAACCAGCAAGCTGAATGTCAGCAAGCCTATACTCGTGCTGTCGGCGGCATTTATCGCCCTCGTGGCCTTTGTGATAATCAATCTCGCCGTGGTCTATTTCGATGGTGTCCGCGATCGCCAGAATCTCGACAGGGTGTCGGAGCTTCGCGCTCAGTCCTACCGGCTGACGAGCCTGTCAAGGGATGCCACCAATGGCGAGGAAGTGGCCTTCGCGGAACTGCAATCGGTGGTCAACCAGATGGAGGCGGGCTGGCAGCAGTTGCGCGCCAGTGGCGGCGAGCTGTCCGGTGAAACCCTCTCCGCCTTCGATACCGCCTTCTCCGGTATTGTCGAGCAGGCCGGGGTCATCACCGGCGAACAGGCGACCATCCTGTTTCTCCACGATGTGGTGAACACCCTCAACGACAGGCTGCCACAACTTCAGGAGGGCCACGACCAGATCGTCGACGCCCTGCTGGACGGTCGCGCCCCCGCCGATCAGGTCGCCCAGGCCCAGGCCCAATCCTGGCTGGCGGAGCGCATCGGTCGCAATGTCGAGAAGATGCTTGCCGGTGGCGAGGACGCCCAGGCCGCGGCGGACCAGTTCAACCGCGACGCCAACCTGTTCGGTCGCGTGTTGGAGGGCATGAAAAACGGCGACGCGGCCCTCGGCATCAGCCGGGTGACGGATGCCCGGGCGCGCCAGAGCCTGGAGGAGATCACTACCCAGTTCGGTTTCGTGAGCGACTCGGTGCAGGAAATCTTCGAAGCGTCGCCGGCCCTGTTCGCCGCCCGTCAGGCCACCGACCTGATCCTCGATCAGTCTCCGGAGTTGCTGGAGTCCATCAACGCCTTGGGCGAGGCAATTGCCGCCCTGCCCGCCAGCCGTACCCTGTCCAATGGCTCGGCCCTGGCCGCGGGCCTGCTGGCCCTGGTGTTGCTGGCCCTGATCGGCCTCCAGGTCTATGCCGGTACCCGGCGCAACCTGGCGGAGACCGCCGAGGCCAACGAGAAGAACCAGCAGGCCATTCTGCGACTGCTGGACGAAATCGAGGGGCTCGGTGATGGTGACCTGACCGCCGAGGCGACGGTGACCGAGGACTTCACCGGCGCCATTGCCGACGCCATCAACTTCGCCATCCACCAACTCCGCGATCTGGTGGCGCGCATTCAGGACACCGCCGAGAATGTGTCGGCGGCCGCCAACGAAACCCGCGCCACGGCACTGCAACTGGCCGATGCCTCCGAGCACCAGGCCAAGGAAATCTCCGGCGCCTCCTCGGCCATCAACGAGATGGCCGCCACCATCGACCAGGTATCCGCCAATGCCTCCGAGTCCGCCAATGTGGCGGCCCGCTCGGTGACCATCGCCACCAACGGCGCCAATGTGGTGCAGAGCAACGTGCGCGGCATGGACACCATCCGTGAGCAGATTCAGGATACCTCCAAGCGCATCAAGCGGCTGGGGGAAAGCTCCCAGGAGATCGGCGATATCGTGTCGCTGATTTCGGACATTGCCGACCAGACCAACATTCTGGCCCTCAACGCCGCCATCCAGGCGTCCATGGCGGGGGACGCGGGACGCGGCTTCGCGGTGGTTGCCGACGAGGTGCAGCGGCTGGCGGAACGCTCCGCCGGCGCCGCCAAGCAGGTGGCCACCCTGGTAAAAGCCATTCAGAGTGATACCCACGAGGCGGTCTCTTCCATGGAGCAAACCACCTCCGAGGTGGTGAAAGGCGCCCAGCTGGCCCACGACGCCGGTAGCGCCCTGGAAGAGATTCAGACGGTATCCGCCACCCTGGCGCAACTCATTCAGGACATTTCCTCCGCCGCGCGCCGCCAGGCCATCTCCGCCGGCCAGGTGTCCGCCACCATGAATGTGATCCAGGGCATCACCAGCCAGACGACCGCCGCCACCAACAGCACCGCCGCCTCCGTTGGCGAGCTGGCGGAAATGGCCGTGGAGCTGCGGGAATTCGTCGCCGGCTTCAAGCTGCCCAGCGAGGCCAGCCAGCGGGTGATGGCCGCGGCCATGGCGCCGACCCTGGAAGAAACACTCGCCGCCCTGGAGCAGCAGGAATTGGAGCAGGAGGCCGCCGCCAGCGAGGAAGCCGAGGCGCTGGCCGCCCTCGACGAGGATGTCGTCGAGGATCTGGAGGAAACGGCCGCCGAGGAGCAACCCTGGCAGCAGGATGACACCCGCCGCGACCTGGCCGCGGCCGCCGACAGCGCCAGCGACGAGCTCGCGGTGGAGGTCGCCGAAGATTCTCCCGGCGATGATGACGAGGAGCATGGCGATGACAGCCGCGAGCGAGTGGCCGTGGTCAGCGCCCTCGAGGCCGAGGTGGCCACCGTCGACCTGGACGAGTTCAGTATCGAAGAGCCGGATCAGCAGCGCCGCGGCGCCTGAGCGGCATGGGCGGCGAGGCTGTTGGTCCGCCGCCCGCGGCGGGCTCCCGAGGGGCCGCCGCGCCCCTCGGGAGCCGTCCTCCGGACCATAACAACAGGTTAATGCTGTGAAAAGCCATCAAACTCTACAGGGGCTGGACTGGGTGGCCGGTGAGGTCGAGGCAAGTCTCGCCGCCGCCTGTGACGCCCTCAAGCACTTTTTGGCGCACCAGGACGAGCCATCCCTGTCCCGCTGCCTAGAGCTGTTCCACCAGGTGCACGGTTGCCTGAAGATCATTGAAGCCGACAGTGGCGCACTGCTGGTGGAGGAAATGGAGCAGGTGGTGGACGCCCTGCGGGACGGGACCCAGGGCAATGCCCCCGAGGCGTGCGAAGCCCTGGTGCAGGCCATCGGCATCATGCCTTCCTACCTGGCCCGGCTACAGGCCGGCCAAGCCGATCACCCCGCTCCGCTGGTCGCCACCCTCAACGACCTGCGAGCCTTGCGCGGCCAGCGCCTGTTCAGCGAGTCGGCAGTGTTCGCCCCCGACCTGTCGCTGGTGGAATCGGCGAGCGGCTCCCTGGCCGTCGGCAACGAGGCGGATTTCCGCAAGGGGATGAAAAAGCTGCGCCAGGCCTATCAGGCGGCGCTGCTGGGGCTGCTCAGGGACAGAACCCAGGACAGCCACTATGTCAACATCAAAAAGGCGGTGGCACGGCTTGCCGAGTTGAGCGCGGCAACATCCAGGGAGCAACTGTGGCGCGCCGCCACCGTTTTCCTCGACGGGTTGCACGCCAGGACAATTCCCTGGGGCAGCGCGGCGCGCGCCCTGCTGCGGGAGCTGGAGAGGGAAATACGCGGTTATGTCGATCAGGGAAGTCAGGCATTCACCGCGCCGTTCCCCCGCGACTTGCTTGTCAATCTGCTTTTCTACGCCTCCAGTTACCGGCTCGACAGCCCAATGGCCCAGGCCCTGCGCGGCGACTTCCGTCTCGACATGGCCTGGCCCGATGGCTATGGGGAGGGACGGGAACCCAGCCTTGACAGCGATCTGGTGGTCGCCCTCGGCGATGGCTTGCGACAGGAGCTGGAGACCGTCAAGGAAAGGCTGGAAGAATTCATGGCGTCGGAACGCGGCGACATGGCTCCGCTCGCCGCCGTCGCGGCCACCCTTGGGCGCATGGCCGACACCCTCGCCATGGCCAATCAGTTGGATCTCCAGCAGGGCTGCCAGTCGGTGGCCCGCTATATCGGCGAGTTGGCCAGCGCCTCCGCCGCCGATCTGGAAAAACTGGCCGCCAGCATCGTCGACATCGAAGCCGGTATCCTGGCGTGGCGCGCCGCCGCCTCGGGGCAGGATGCCAGCTTGAACCCCTCCATGGCGGTGAGCGGCGCCTTCCTGCAATTGTTGGAGGAGACAGGCCGCGAATTGCAGGCCATCAAGGACGCCGTGCTCGGCGCCCTGAAGACAGGGGAGGAGAGTGACAGCAGTGGCGGCCCGGGAGCCGAGCCTTCCTCGTCCCTGACCAGCGCCCCCGGGGCGGCGCGACGACTGGCAACGGTGCTGCGACTGGCGGACCTGGAGCGCGGCGCGGCCATCGTCGATGGTCTGGGTCGCGCGCTCGAGAACATGGCCGCTGGCGGAAGCGCGGCATGGCGACACCTGGACGCCCTGGCGGATGCCATCATGGCCGTCGAGCACTACCTGGAAAACTGCCGTGACGGCCGTCCCCGCGACGATGAATCCCTGCTCGGCCTGGCGGAACTCGCCCTGGCGCGCCTTGGGCAATCTCCGGCACGGCAGGCAGCGTCGAAAGCCGCCGCCCAGCGAGCCCCCGAGGAACCCGTCGCCGAGGAACCGACTGCCCTGGAGGCCGCGGAGGACGATATCGACCCGGAGATCCGCGAGATTTTCGTGGAGGAGGCCCGGGAAGTGCTGGCCAGCCTCGAAACCACTTTCCCCGCCTGGGCGGCGGACCCTGGCAACCGTGAAGCCCTGGGCGAGACCCGCCGCGCCTTTCATACCCTCAAGGGCAGCGGGCGCATGGTGGGAGCCAGCGCTATCGGCGAGTTGGCCTGGGCCCAGGAAAATCTACTCAACCGGGTGATCGAGGGGCGCCTGGCCAGTGGCCCCGCCCAGGTCGGCTGCGTTCAGGAGGCCATTGCCCTGTTGCCGGACATGGTGTCCGCCTTCGAGCAGGGGCGGCGCGGCATCAAGGGCGAACAGGTGGCCGCCCTCACGGAGTTGGCCCAGCGATTGGCGGATGGCGAGACCCCGGACATGGCGGCCGTGCCCCTCGCGGCGGCTGTCGGCGATGAAGACCGCCAGCTACAGGAAATCTTCAGCCGCGAGGCGCGAACCCATTTGGCGGTGGTGAGCCAGTTTGTCGCCGCCCAGCGTACCAAGGCGCCATTCCACGATCATCCCACCGCTGTCATGCAGGGCGCCCTGCACACCCTCAAGGGCAGCGCTCACATGGCCTCCATCGAACCCGTCGCGGAGCTCGTCACACCCCTCGAGCGCTTCATGCGGGACATGCTCAACTACCAGCTTCCCGTCGACGGGGACATCCTCGATCTACTTGCCGACAGCATCACTTTCTGCGAGCGGATCATCGCCGCCCTGGACGCCGGCGATGCCGTTGCCGCCGGGGAAGACGCCGACGAAGCGAGGGAATTGCAGGCCCGCCTCGGCGAGTTGCGCCAACGCGCCCTGGCCATGGCGGAGGGCCGAGAAGCCAGTCTCCTGCCGGCCGTGGACCCGGCATTCCTGCAGATGCTCATGGCCGACGGCATGCAGCGGGTGCTGGATATCGAGCAGACCCTCCAGCAGTGGCGGTCGTCGCAGCGCTTCGATCATTCGATTTTCGCCGCCGTGGCCCGCGAATTGACCGAGTTGCAGGTCAGCGCCGAGAAGGCCGGCTATGCGCCCCTGGCTACCCTGGCCGGCCAGGTTGCCACCAGCTATGGCCACATGGTCGCGAAGCGGATCGCCCCCAGCGATGGGCTGGTGAATACCCTGGCGCAGGCCCACGACACCCTGCTCAACATGGTGGATGCCGTTGCCGCCCATCAGGAAATGGCGCCGCCCCCCGACAGCCTGCCGCAAGCCTTGCTCGCCATCGAGTTTGCCGCGACCGAGCAAGACGCCTTGCGGGAGGCACTGGCCCAGC
>JBJHDJ010000090.1:0-8513 GCA_050486485.1 Porticoccaceae bacterium | reverse complement strand
CCCCGATCGACGGTTACCTGTTCCACGATCAGGGGGACGCCGAGGGCGGCGCAGGTGTTTTCGCAATGGGATTGCCAGGTGTCGGCCCGGGGAGACAGGCCGTGGTTGACATGGATCGCCGCGAGGCAGCTGGCGGGCATCAACCGGCACAGTGCGTGCAGCAGCACGGTGGAGTCGAGGCCGCCGCTGAAACCCAGCCAAAGTCGCCGCGCCTCGCGGAGTTCGGGCAGCAGGTGGGCGAGGTCACAAGGGCTGAAGGTTGCCATGGGCGGGTTCGCTGCAACCGCTCCCTGGGCCGGCCTCAGTTGCCGTAGGACATCAGCCGCTCGAAACGCTTGGCCAGCAAGTCGTCGAGGGGGATGGCGGACAACGCCTCCACCTGACGGCACAGGGTCTGCTTGAGGGTGGCGGCCATGGCCTCGAGGTCCCGGTGGGCGCCTCCCAGGGGTTCGGGAATGGTTTCGTCGACGATGCCCAGCTCCTTGAGCACCGAGGAGGTGACGCCCATGGCTTCGGCGGCGAGGGGCGCCTTCTCGACGGTTTTCCAGATGATGTTGGCGCAGCCCTCGGGAGAGATGACGAAATAGGTGGCGTATTGCAGCATATTGAGCCGGTCGCCAACGCCGATGGCAATGGCGCCGCCGGAGCTGCCCTCGCCGATCACGGTGCAAATCATGGGGGTACGCAACCGCGACATCACCGCCAAATTACGGGCGATGGATTCACTGATGCCCCGCTCCTCGGAGTCGATGCCCGGGTAGGCGCCAGGGGTGTCAATGAGGGTGAGCACCGGCAGGTGGAAACGCTCGGCCATCTCCATCAGGCGCAGGGCCTTGCGGTACCCCTCGGGCTTGGGCATGCCGAAATTGCGGTACACCTTCTCGTTGACGCCGCGGCCCTTCTCCTCGCCGATCACCATCACCGGCCGGCCGTCGAGGCGGGCGATACCGCCGACGATGGCCTTGTCATCGGCGAAGTGGCGGTCACCGTGCAGCTCGTCGAACTCATCGAAGATGCGGGTAATGTAATCCATGGCATAGGGGCGCTGGGGATGGCGCGCCACCTTGACCACCTGCCAGGGGGTGAGGTCGGCATAAATACTGGCGGTCAGGCGCCGGGATTTCTCCCGCAGCTTGGCGATTTCCTCGGAGATATTGATGGCATTGTCGTTGCCCACCAGTTGCAGCTCTTCGATCTTGGCCTCGAGCTCGGCGATGGGTTGTTCGAAATCGAGATAATTGAGATTCATGCCGCTGTAATATCCTGTGACTCGGTGTCATTGACTGGGGAACCTCTGAAAAACCACTGTGCGGCTCGGGGCCCCTCGGACCGCTTGCTACATTTTTCAGAGGTTCCCTGGTAAGTTCAGTATACGATGCCGGGGGAGTGCACGCACTGAGTCAAATCCGCGCCTTCTCTCACCAGCCAAGCTCAGCCTCGTCAGGATTGACCGTGAAGGGCTTCGCAGCGTTGCCGCAAGGCACTGTTGAACTGCTGGTACTGTTCGCCGAAATGGCGCTTGAAGAGCGGCCACAACAGGGTGGGCATCAGGCCGCCGAATTTCTCGCCGTGCACCAGCCGTGTGGCGCCCTGGGGCAGGGGCTCCAGGTTGTGGAAATGAAAGCCGGTGGCCAGCCATTGTGGACCCATGCCCCCTCTCCAGCTCAGCGCGCTGCCCGGCTCCACCTCGCACAATGTCACTTCCAGTTTCGCGGGAGCACTTCCGGGACGCATCTGCATGGACAGGGTGGCCTTGGTGTTCTCCAGCAGTGGACCGTACAGCGCCACCGCCACGAAGGATGGATGCCATTCGGCATAACTGTCGAAATCCGTCAACACCGACCACACCAACTCCCGCGGCGCGGCAATATCCACATGGCTCTTGAGTGTCGGCATGGCGACGCCTTTCCCTGTTATCTCGAAGGCAAAAGTATAGGACAGAATTGCCCCTTGCCCATTCACCGGCACACCGACCGCGATTCCCCAGGGGCGCTGGGGACAAGGAGATTACAACTGACTTCCTCCTTACTGACCACCGACCACTGACCACTGACCACTGACCACTGACCATTGACCACTGACCACTGACCATTGACCACTGACCACTGACCACTGATAACTGACAACTGACAACTGACAACTGACTCTCAACGACTGTAATCCAACTGCACCGCCCCCAGTCCGAAGCTGTCCCTCAACCTGTGAAGCAGCTCGTCCTCGGGGTTGACGGCCCAGTCACCGCCGAGGCGAATGCTGCCCTCGGCGCCCTGCCCCCGGTAGCGCACCGTCACCGGACAGCCGCCAGCCCGGTACGGCTCCAACAGGCGCACCAGGCTGTCCACGCCGCTGACCTGAAGTTTTTCCCGGGACACCGACAGGGTGATGCCGCGAATATAGTTGAGCCGCGCCTCGTAGAGGGTCCGCACGCTGTCGGCGCGCATCTTCAGGCCTCCCGTGTAGTCATCCTCGCTCACCACCCCCTCGATCACCAGCAGCGCGTCCTTGACGATCTTGTCCCGGCAATCCCGGTACCTGTCGGCGAAAATCGCCACTTCGATACGTCCCGAGCGGTCATCCAGCACCACGAATACCATGCTGTCGCCCTTCTTGTTCTTCATCGCCCGCAGACCCACCACCAGCCCCGCCACCAGTTGCGTCTCGCGGGCGGGCTTCAGGTTGTTGATGCGGTCCGGGACGAAGAAGGCCAGTTCGTCGATGTATTCATCCACCGGATGGCCGGTGAGGTACAGGCCCAGGGTCTCCTTCTCACCCTGCAGTCTCTGTTTGATGGTGAAGCGGCGCACCCCGCCAAAGCCGTGGTAACCGATTTCCGGGGCGCTGGCCGCCACGGTATCGCCGAACAGATCGCCCATGCCGCTCTCGGTATTGCGGGATTGCTGGTCCGCCAGCTTGATGGCCTCCTCCATGGCGGCCAGCATCACCGCGCGGCCAAAGCCCGGGTCGCCCTCGGGGCCGATACGATCCAGGGCGCCGGAGCGGATCAACGCCTCCAGGGCCCGCTTATTGACCTTGCGCAGATCCACCCGGGCGCAGAAATCGAACAGGTCGCGGAACGGCTGCCCGTCGGCACGCGCCGCGATGATGCTGTCCACCGGACCCTCCCCCAGCCCCTTGATGGCACCCAGACCGTAGATGATCTCACCAGCCGGAGACACCGTGAAGGCATATTTGCCGAGATTGACATCGGGGGGCGAGAGGGTGAGTCCCATGGCGCGGCATTCCTCCACCAGGGTCACCACCTTGTCGGTGTTCTGCATGTCGGCGGACATCACCGCCGCCATGAATTCGGCAGGATAATGATGTTTCAGCCAGGCTGTTTGATAGGCGAGCAGGGCATAGGCCGCCGAGTGGGATTTATTGAAACCGTACCCGGCGAATTTCTCCATCAGGTCGAAGATATTGTTGGCCAGTTCCTCGTCGATGCCGTTGTTTCTGGCCCCTGCCATGAACAGTTCCCGCTGCTTGGCCATTTCCTCGGGCTTCTTCTTGCCCATGGCGCGGCGCAGCAGGTCGGCGCCGCCAAGGGTGTAGCCCCCCAGCACCTGGGCGATCTGCATCACCTGCTCCTGGTAGAGGATGATGCCGTAGGTGGGCTCCAGCACCGGCTTGAGCCACTCGTGCTGGTACTGGGGGTGGGGGTAGGCCACCTGGGCGCGGCCGTGCTTGCGGTTGATGAAATCGTCCACCATGCCGGACTGCAAGGGGCCGGGACGGAACAGGGCCACCAGGGCGACGATATCCTCGAAGCAGTCGGGTTGCAGGCGCTTGATCAGATCCTTCATGCCCCGGGATTCCAGCTGGAACACCGCGGTGGTCTCTGCCCGCTGCATCAGTTCGTAGGAGGCCTTGTCGTCGAGGGGGATGAGGTTGATGTCGATGGGCTCGCCGGGGCGCTTGGCATTCACCATCTTCACCGCCCAGTCGATGATGGTGAGGGTGCGCAGGCCGAGAAAGTCGAATTTCACCAGGCCCGCCTGTTCCACATCGTCCTTGTCGAATTGGGTCACCAGGCTGCCGCCGGTCTCGTCGCAGTACAGGGGCGCGAAATCCGTGAGGGTGGTGGGGGCGATCACCACGCCGCCGGCGTGCTTGCCCACATTGCGGGTGATGCCCTCCAGTTGCACGGCCATGTCCCAGATTTCCTGGGCCTCCTCGTCGGCGGCGAGAAACTCCCGCAGCACTTCCTCCTGCTCATGGGCCTTTTGCAGGGTCATGCCGATTTCCATCGGGATCATTTTCGACAGCTTGTCGGCAAGACCGTAGGATTTGCCCTGCACCCGCGCCACATCCCGCACCACCGCCTTGGCGGCCATGGTGCCGAAGGTGATGATCTGGGACACGGCACCGCGCCCGTAGCGCTCCGCCACATAGTCGATCACCCGGTCGCGGTTATCCATGCAGAAGTCGATATCGAAGTCGGGCATTGACACCCGCTCCGGATTGAGGAAGCGCTCGAACAGCAGGTCATAGGCCAGCGGGTCGAGGTCGGTGATCTCCAGGGCATAGGCCACCAGGGAGCCGGCGCCGGAACCCCGTCCCGGCCCCACCGGAATGCGGTTCTGCTTGGCCCAGCGGATGAAGTCCATGACGATGAGGAAATAGCCGGGAAAGCCCATCTGGATGATGATATCCAGCTCGAAATTCAGACGATCCTCGTAGACCCTGACCTTGGCGTCGCGGTCTGCCACCCCTTCCGGCAGTATCACCTTGAAGCGTTGGTGGAGCCCCGCCAGGGATTCCTCGCGGAAGAACTGCTCCAGGGTCTTGCCCGCCGGGATGGGGTATTCCGGCAGGAAATATTCCCCGAGGCGCAGGTCCAGGTTGCAGCGCCGGGCGATGGCCACGGTATTGGCCAGCGCCTCGGGAATGTCCGAAAACAGCTCCGCCATTTCCTCCGCCGAGCGCAGGTACTGCTCCTGACTGTAGCGGCGTTCGCGGCGGGGATCGTCGAGGGTGCGCCCCTCGTGGATGCATACCCTGGCTTCGTGGGCCTCGTACTGGCCGGCGTCGAGGAAGCACACATCGTTGCTGGCCACCACGGGGCACTGGCGCCTGGCCGCCAGGGCCACGGCGGCGTGCAGATAATCCTCCTCGTCCTGGCGTCCGGTGCGGGTCAGCTCCAGGTAATAGCGGCCGGGGAAGTCGGCGCACCAACCCACCAGCAGCGTCTCCGCCAGCTCCTCCTTGCCCGCCAGCAACGCCTGACCGATGTCCCCCAGCCTGCCGCCTGACAGGGCGATCAACCCCTCGGAACACTCGCCGATCCACTCCCGGCGTACCGTGGGGCGGCCCTGAACCTGCCCTTCCAGATAGGCGCGGGAGATCAGCGCGGTGAGATTGCGATAGCCGCTCTGGTTTTGCACCAGCAGGGTGATGGGTGTCTGCTGGCCTTCATCCCCCAGGATCCGCAGATCGGCCCCGCAGATGGGCTTGACCCCGGCCCCCAGGGCCGCCTTGTAGAATTTCACCAGGGCAAAAAAATTGCACACATCGGTGACGGCTACAGCGGGCATGCCCATGGCCGCCACCGACTCGATCAACGGCTTGATGCGCACGATGCCGTCCACCAGGGAGTACTCGGTGTGGACGCGGAGGTGGATGAACGAGGGTTCCTGGGCCATGACGGGACTTATTCTGAGGGAGGGTGAATCGGGCGTAGAGGGTAGCACTGTGAGGAGGGGTGGGCTAGGGCTTGACAGGTCTGGAGGGGTATTTGCCTGGGCTGAGGGCTGACGCTGGATGTCTGACGTCTGACGTCTGACGCCAAGAATGTTCAGCAGTACTCCAAGGATGCTGAATTATCTGTCCCTCGATGGGTAACTATGCTTCGCTGTTAGGGAAGTAGCACCAAAAAGCGTCAGACGTCAGACGTCCAGCATCAGACCCCTTCTAACACCCTCCGAAGCCAAGCCGATTCACCACTCCTCATCAACTACCACTCTTGCCGCCCCATCAATACAACACCGCCATCCCCACCATGATCACCGCCCCGCTCCACAGCAGCACCACGGCGCAGTAGCCCATGATGTCGCGAATGCCGAGTCCGGCGATGGCCAGCAGGGGCAGGGCCCAGAAGGGCTGGATCATGTTGGTCCAGGCATCGCCGAAGGCCACCGCCATGGCGGCGCGCTCCAATGGCACCCCCAGCCCTTCCGCCGCGGGCACCACAATGGGTGCCTGCACCGCCCACTGCCCGCCGCCGGAGGGCACGAAGAAATTGACGATACCGGCGCTGAGAAAGGTCAGTATTGGAAAACTGCCCGGTGTGGCGTTGTCCACGAACCAGTCCGACAGGGAGACGGCCAGGCCGGAACCCACCATCATGCCCATGATGCCGGCGTACAGGGGGTACTGGAGCAGAATCCCGGAAATGCCCCTTACCGCGTTTTCCAGGGCCGCCAAATAGTTGACCGGGGAGCCGTGGAGGATGATGCCCAGGCTGAGAAAGACCAGAATCGCGGTGTTGAGATCCAGAATGCCGGAGGCGAGGCGCCCGGACAGGTACCACAGCCCCAGCAATCCCAGGGCCAGGGACAGGATGCGGCTGTGTTCCAGGCGTTGCGCCGGGGTGAGGCTCTCCCGGGACAGGATTCGGGGGCGGGGTTCCGGCTCCCGCAACGCCGGCGGCAGGGGTGGCACCTTGTCGGGGCCGGGCATCATCAGGCGATTGACGATGGGCAGGGTCACCAGCAGCACCCCGCAGATCAGCAGGTTGGCGGGATCGAACAGGGTCTGGGACACGGGTATGGCCTGGTTGCCGATCAGTTGGCTGAGGCTGTCGCCATCGGGGGAAGCGATTTTCAGGGGAATGGAACCGGACAGCCCGGCATGCCACACCACCATGCCGCTGTAGGCGGAGGCCACCAGCAGGGGGTAGTGCACCCCCTCCACCCGCCGCGCCAACTCCCGGGCCACCAGGGCGCTGGCCACCAGGCCAAATCCCCAGTTGATCCAGAACACCCCAACCGCCACCAGGGTCATCACCACGATGGCCTGGCCGGGGCCGCGGGGCAGGCCAGCGGCGGCGTGCAGCCCACGCTTGATCAGCGGAGCGCTGGCGAACACATGGCCGGTGACCAGTACCAGCACCATCTGCATGGAAAACGCCAGCAATTGCCACAGCCCGTCACCCCAGTGATCCACCATGGCGGCGGGACTCTGGGACTCGAAAAGCACCCCCGCCACGAACACCACCAGGGTGAGGATAATGGCGATCTGAAAGGCATTGGGCAGCCAGCGCTGCACCGCGCGGGTGAAGAGGTCGGCGACGGGGTGAAGCATGGGGAATCTCTGCTCTCTGATTGTTATGGTGGGAAGCCAGCGTGGCGCGGGTGTCGGGGATTATAGCGGGTGTTGCGTCTGAGGTCTGACGTCCGAGGTCTGACGTCCGAGGTCTGACGTCTGACGTCTGACGTCTGACGTCTGACGTCTGACGCTTTTTGGTGCCACTTTTTCAACGATAGGGCTCCAGCTTATCACTGAAGTCCAGTCGGTTTTGAGGCCTTGTAGTCTCTGAGCTTTGATAGGCATCCCCGATAGATTCAATGTCGAGGCATCTGGTACCGCACCTTCTTGGCGTCAGACGTCAGACGTCCGACGTCCGACCCGTCAAAAGAACCCCAAAACCTGAATCAGGATCCCCCCCGCAACGGCTTGAATGACCGCCTGTGGATGGCGCAGGGGCCAAGCCGTTGCAGTGCCTCCAGGTGGGCGCGGGTGCCATAGCCCTTGTGAACGGCAAAGCCGTAGCCGGGGTAGTGCCGGTCCAGCTCCGCCATCTCCCGGTCGCGGGTGACCTTGGCGAGGATGGCGGCGGCGCTGATGGCCGCTACCCGGCTGTCGCCCTTGACGATGGCCCTGGAGGGGTAGGACCAGGACGGCAGGCGGTTGCCGTCCACGGCGACGAACTCCGGCGCCACCGCCAATCCCTCGACGGCGCGGGTCATGGCCAACAGAGTGGCCTGAAGAATGTTGAGGCTGTCGATTTCCTCGACGTTGGCGCGGGCGATGGAGCAGGCCAGTGCACGCTCGAGGATGATGGGATAGAGTTGCTCGCGCTTTTTCTCCGTCAACGCCTTGGAGTCCGCCAGCCCGGCGATGGGCCGGGCCGGATCGAGAATGACCGCAGCCGTCACCACATCCCCGGCCAGGGGGCCACGCCCCACCTCGTCGACACCGGCGAGCAGGACCACGGCGGGTAGATCCACATGGGCTGGCATTCTGGAGTTCTTGCCTGGGGCGAATGACATTGACTTGGGCCTCTCTACGGTCGTAGGTCGGCGAAGTCCAAAAGGCTTACATCAGCGCCAGTCTTGCCTGAGGCCATTGTCTCGCTCTCCTTCCCCGCTCACTTTCATGTACTGGTTCACACGATGGCTTGGGCGCGGCGATATCCGGCAATCTTCAGGGTTTCAGGGTGAGGAAGCACAGGGCGATGGGTCTCGCTGCGCTCAACCCATCCTACCCACACCGTTGTCCGGGGCGTGCCGACA
>JBJHDJ010000089.1:0-8644 GCA_050486485.1 Porticoccaceae bacterium | reverse complement strand
TTCCAGGGGTTGTTGGTGGCGCCGTCGATGGGGTTGTCGGTGACCCCCTTCCAGCCCAGCTCCGGGGTGGTGGTCTTGCCGATGGGCACGGCGCCGTGGCGTTGCAGGGCCGCCACCGACGGCGCCGCCTTGTCCAGGGTGGAGGCGGGATCGACGGTGCGCGAGCCCCGCAGGGTTGGCCACCAGGGAGTGAGAAAGACATCCTTGATGGCCACTGGCACACCGTCCAGCAGGCCCATGGGCTGGCCGGATCGGTAGCGAGCCTCGGATTCCCGGGCAAGCGCCAGCGTGATGTCCCGGTCCACCAGACAGAAGCCGTTGGTGTGGCCATCGAGACGATCGATCTGATCCAGCATGGCGGTGGTGACCTCCACCGGCGAGAGATCCCCTGCCCGGTAGTGGCCGAGGAGATCGGTGGCGGTGAGCATCAGGATGTCGTGGGGCATGGCGTTTCTCTGTGAGTTAACCGGTATTTTCCTTTCCGGTGAAGGATATTCCAGGTCATGGGCATTGGGACTTCGTAGGCCTGGTGGTGTTTCAATATGATATCGACGGATGGTGCTTTTGTAGGATGGGTGGAGCGCAGCGATACCCATCGATGTCACAGGTTCTTGATGGGTATCGCTGCGCTCCACCCACCCTACAGAGCCTCCGTTTTTCAGTTAAAAAAGTGCTGGCTGCGGCTGGATTTCCAGGTCTCAAGCTCGTTCCACCAGGTTAAGCAGGCGTTCACCCCGCCGCCAACGGCGGAAATTATCGGTGAACTGCTCCCCCAGGGCGCGGCGCCAGCCGATGAAATCTCCTGCCATATGGGCGGAGATCATCACATTGGGCATAGTCCATAGAGGGTGTCCGGGGGGCAGAGGTTCCTCCTCGAACACATCCAGGGCGGCGCCGGCGATGACGCCGTCATGGAGAGCGGCCACCAGGTCGCCGGTGTTCACAATGGGGCCACGGCCCACATTGACCAGCCGCGCGGAAGGTTTCATGGCGGCGAAGGCGCGGCGGTCGAACAGGCCGCGGGTGGCGTCGGTGAGGGGGGCGGTGATCACCACCACATCCGCCTCCGGCAGCAATGCCAGCAGCCGGTCGACAGCGTCGATCCGGTCGAAGCGCGGGTCGTCCCGGGCCGAGCGGGCCAGGCCAATGACGGTCATCCCGGCGGCCCGCAGCAGTTGCGATACCTCGCCGCCGATGGAGCCGGCGCCCACCACCAGCACCTGGTGTCCGTCGATGCGCTCCGTGTCACGGTGGCGCCATTGCCGCTGCCCCTGATAGCGGAGGTTGCCGGCGAAATCCTTGGCGAAAAACAGAATCGCCCCCAGCACATATTCGGCGATGCCCCGGTCGAACAACCCGCGGGCGTTGGTGATGGGGATATCGCCGCGCCACAGGGCGGGAAAGGTCAGAGCGTCCACACCGGCGCTGGTGGCGTGCACCCAGCGGATGCGATGCCGCTCTGGCCAGCAGCGCTCCAGCAGGTCGCTGCGAAAATCGCTGACCACCAGCACATCGCTGTCCGGCAGGGCGGCGCGCAACTCGGCCTCGCCACTGACGGTGCGCACCCGGGTGTCTCCAGGCAGCGCCTCGAGGCCGGGCAGTTCGGGCTCCCCGGGGGCCACCAGCACCAGGATATCCGTCACGCAGCCACCCGCCGCAGGGCGCGGTCGAAGCGCGTCATGGCCTCGTCCACTTCGGCGGCGCTGACGATCAGGGGCGGCAACCAGCGGATGATCTGGCCGTCGGTGCCGCAGCGCAGCAACAACAGGCCCTCCTCCTCGGCGGCGCTGACCAGGTTGGCGGCCAGCTCGGGCAATGGCCTGCCGGGGCCTTCCGACACTTCCAGACCCAGCATCAGACCCTTGCCCCGCAGGTCGGCCAGGGCCGGATAGCGCTGGCGCAGCCCCTGCAAGGCCTGCCACAGTTGCGCGCCCCGCGCGGCGGCGTTGTCCACCAGGCCTTCCTGATCCATGACCCGCAGGGTGGCGAGGGCGGCGGCGCAGGACACCGCGTTGGCCCCGTAGGTGCCGCCCTGGGAACCGGGCAGGCCCTTGGCCATCAGCGTGGCGGAGGCCGCCATGGCGGACAGGGGAAAGCCGCTGGCCAGACCCTTGGCGGTGATGATGATGTCCGGCGCCACGCCGAAATGGCTGTGACTCCAGAATTTTCCGGTGCGGCCATAGCCCGCCTGGATCTCGTCGTACACCAGCAGCATGCCGTGCCGTTCGCAGCGCTCCGCCAGCCCCTGCATGAACGCGGGATTGGCGGGGTAGTAGCCGTACTCCCCCTGCACCGGCTCGATCAGCAGGGCGGCGGTGTCCTCCGGGGCGGTCTGGGTCTTGAGGATGTGGTCCAGCTCCGCCAGGCAGAAGCGGGTGGACTCTTCCTCGCTCCAGCCGTAGCGCCAGGCGTGGGGAAAGGGCGCCACCACCACCCCCGCCATCATCGGATGGTAGCCGGTGCGGATCTTGGTGCCGGAGGTGGTCATGGAGGCGGCGCCGATGGTGCGGCCGTGAAAGCCACCATTGAAGACGATGATATTGGCGCGGCGGGTGGCGTTGCGGGCCAGGCGCAGGGCCATTTCCACCGCCTCGGAGCCGGCGTTGCTGAAGGCCACGGAATCGATACCCTCCGGCAACTTCTCCGCCAGCCGGTCGCTGAGGTCGAGCATGGGCCCGTGGGTCACGGTGGTGTACTGGGCGTGGATGATCCTGCCCGCCTGCTCGCGGGCGGCCGCCACCACTTCCGGGTGACAGTGGCCGGTGGCGGTGACGCCGATGCCGGCGGTGAAATCCAGGTAGCGCCTGCCGTCGTCGGCGATCAGCCAGCAGCCCTCTCCGCGCTCGGCGCGCACCTGGCTGGATTGCTTCAATAGCGGTGACAGGTGGCTCATGGCATCTCCTATCCGTTGGCCGGGGTGTTGCGCCCCGGTGAATGGCGGGGTCCTATTCGCCCCCGATGCACAGGTATTTCAGTTCGGTGTATTCCTCGAGGCCGTGGCGGGAGCCTTCGCGTCCCAGGCCCGAGGCCTTGACGCCGCCAAAGGGCGCCGCGGGGTTGGCGGTGGCGCCCTCGTTGATGCCCACCACACCGGCCTCCAGGGCGTCCGCCACCCGCCACACCCGGTGGATATCGCGGCTGTAAAAGTAGGCGGCCAGGCCATAGGGGGTGTCGTTGGCCAGGGCGATGGCCTCCGCCTCGGTGGCGAAGCGCAGCACCGCCGCCAGGGGGCCGAAGGTCTCCTCCTGGCACAGTTGCATATCCGGCGTGACGCCGGTGATCAGCACCGGTTGCACGAAGTTGCAGTTGTCCCCGGTGGGCGCCTCGCCCCAGGCGTGGCGGGCGCCCTTGGCGAGGGCATCCCGATAGTGGTCGCGCACCTTGGCGACGGCGGCGGCGTTGATCAGTGGCGACTGGTTCACCCCTTCGGCGAAGCCGTCGCCCACTTTCAGGGTGGTCATGGCGGTCGCCAGTTTTTCCACGAAGGCATCGTGAATGCCGTCCTGCACCAGGAAGCGGTTGGCGCACACGCAGGTCTGCCCCGTGTTGCGGAACTTGGAGGCCATGGCCCCCGCCACGGCGCGATCCAGGTCGGCGTCGTCGAACACGATAAAGGGGGCATTGCCCCCCAGTTCCAGGGAAACCTTCTGAATGTGCCGGGCGCACTGGGCCATCAGCTTGCGGCCCACGGCGGTGGAGCCCGTGAAGCTCAGTTTGCGCACCGTGGCGCTACCGGTGAGGGTTTCGCCGATGGTGGCGGCGTCGCCGGTCACCACATTGAACACGCCGGGGGGAAGTTCCGCCCGCTGCGCCAGCTCCGCCAGGGCCAGGGCGGTGAAGGGGGTGGCCTCCGCGGGCTTGACGATCATCGAGCAGCCAGCCGCCAGGGCGGCGCCGGCCTTGCGGGTGATCATCGCGGCGGGGAAGTTCCACGGGGTGATGGCGGCGGCGACCCCCACGGGCTGACGGGTCACCACGATATGCTGGTCCGGCTTGGCGCCGGGCAGCGTCTCGCCGTACACCCGCCGCGCCTCCTCGGCGAACCAGCGCACAAAGGACGCCGCGTAGTCCACCTCGCCGCCGGCCTCCGCCAGCGGTTTGCCCTGCTCCAGGGTCATCAGCCGGGCGATATCGTCACGGTGCTCGAGGATCAGTTGGTGCCAGCGCAGCAGGTGATCGGCGCGGGCCTGGGCGGTCAATCTCCGCCACTGGTGAAAGCCTTGCTCGGCTGCGGCGATGGCGCCTTCGATGTCATTGCGGGACAGGGATGGCACCGTGCCGATAATCGCGCCGGTGGCGGGATTGTCCACTTCCAGGCGGGCGCCGTCGCTGGCTTCCACCCACTGCCCGCCAACGAGACAGTGCTGGCGGAACAGAGGGCTCGACAGTTCAGCGCCGGGGTGCATGGGGTACACCGGGACAATACAACATGCTTTCAGGGTAGTGGGTTTATCGGCACTAGGCAAACCGGGCACTGCTCCGGGCATTATAGAAGCTGCCCCTGGACACTTCGGCCTTGCCTGTCCGGCTCTACCGTACTGAAAGCTGCACTGTCCGCCAGGCATCGCCCGGATTAGCCCTCCTCCGCCTCGCGGCGCCCCCGCTGGCGCCTCTCTTCCTCCGCCAGGGCTTCGCGGATCGCCACCATTACCGCGTCAACATCCGCCGCCTCCGAGTTGTCCTCGTATTGACCCGAGAGCGCCACTTCGGGGTGCAGGTCGCCGCTTTCGTACAGTGACCAGATTTCCTCGGCGTGGCGCGATTGGAGTAGTTCGGGAGCGAACTGGCCGTAGTAGGCATTCATGTTGGCCACATCCCGGGTCAGCATGGCGCGGGCATGGGGATTGGCGGCGGCATCCACCGCCTGGGGCAGGTCGATGATCACCGGGCCGTTCTCGTCCACCAGCACATTGAATTCCGACAGGTCGCCGTGCACCAGTCCGGCACACAGCATCTGTACCACGAAATGCATCACCAGGGCATGATCCTCGAGGGCCTGCTCCCGGGACATGGAAACTTCACACAGGCGCGGCGCCACATCGCCGTCCGCGTCGGTGATCAGTTCCATCAGCAGCACGCCATCGACAAAGCCGTGGGGTTCCGGTACTCGCACCCCGGCGGCGGCCAGGCGATAGAGGGCCTCCACCTCGGCGTTGCGCCAGCTGTCTTCCTGCTGTTTGCGGCCGTAGCGGGTGCCCTTTTCCATGGCCCGGGCGCGGCGGCTGTTGCGCACCTTGCGGCCCTCCTGGTACTGCACCGCCTGGCGGAAGCTGCGCTTGTCGGCTTCCTTGTAGACCTTGGCGCAGCGGATCTTGTCGCCACAGCGCACCACATACACCGTCGCTTCCTTGCCGCTCATCAACTGGCTGACGACCCCATCGATCAGGCCATCGTCCACGAGGGGTTGCAGTCTTTTCGGTACTTTCATGGCGCCTTGGCATTGATTCGTCAGCCGACAGGATACAGGCAAGGCTACTGATCAGCCATGGGACTGCGGCCGTGTGTGCCAGAAGAGTTCTCCGCAGGGGAGATATGATAGCCTGTGGCACCCGGCGCCCGGCCACCGCGACCTCTACAGGAAGTCATGTCCATCACCCTTGTCATCATCGCCGTTACCGTGATCATTTCCCTGCTCGCCTGGCAGCAGCCGCGGCTGATGGAGCGCTATATCTACCACGGCCCCTCGGTGGGCCGCGGCGAGTGGTGGCGGCTGGTGAGCCACGGGTTTCTCCACGGCGACGGCACCCACCTGCTGTTCAACATGATCACCCTGTATTTCTTCGGGCGCCTGATCGAGCAGTTTCTGGTGCCCCGTATCGGCGTGGCGGGATTTGTGTTGTTCTATCTGGCGGGCATCGTGCTGGCCATGCTGCCCAGCCATTTCGCCCATCGGCGGGATCCCTTCTACCGCAGCCTGGGGGCCTCGGGAGCGGTATCGGCGGTGCTGTTCGCCTTTATTTTGCTGCAGCCCTGGGCCATGTTGTTCGTGATGTTCGTGCCGGTGCCCGCCATCGTCTTCGCGGTGCTCTATGTGGGCTACTCGCTGTGGGCAGGCCGCCGCCAGCGGGACAACATCAACCACAGCGCCCACCTGTGGGGCGGCGCCTGGGGGGTGGCCTTCCTGCTGGTGCTGGAGCCACGGCTGCTGCCCCGCTTCATGGAGCTGCTGCTGCGCGGCCCCAGCGGGTTTTGAGACAGGCCCCGGGAGTGGCTCAGGGACAGGAGGCGATCACGGCCCGCGCCAACTGGATGGCCAACTCGCGGTTGACCTCGCCGTCGTCGTCGATATCCACCTCGATGCCGAACTCGGTATCCCGGTCGAGCACTTTCAGGGTATTGGCCTGTCCGCCGCCAGTCCAGGTGGCGGCACTGCCCAGGTTGTCCACCGGCTCGTAGCGGGTGGCGGCGATCATGTCCCTGCCGATCCTGCCGGCCAGGACACGCTCCTCTTCCGGCATTTCCCCCTCCATGCTGGCCAGCTGTTCATCCAGGGCGGCGAGGGTGGCGGCCATTTCCTCTTCGCTGAGGTTGCGGTAGGTAAGTTGGAACTGGTGCGTGGCGCGACTGGCCTCGTGCTGGCGGATCCAGCTGAGGGCCACCCGGTTGTCGTGGGGAATCTCCACTTCCAGGGCGCCCACATTGATAAGCCGTGCCCGGTCTCCTCCCCAACTGTGTTGGCAACTGCTGGTGGGCAGGGTTTCGGAGGTATTTACTGACTCCGGCAGGGATGGGTACACATCCCTCACCAGGTCCGCGGTGAGCAGTTGGCAGGGGCGCTGGGCAAAGTCGGCGATGCAGGAGCTGCCGCTGGGTGGCGCTCTGTCCGCTGCCGCCGTCTCCGCGGGGGCTGTGGCGCTGGTGTCGCCATCGCCGCAGGCGCTGATCAATGCCGCCAGCGGCAGCCACAGCAGGTGTTTCTTGAATTCCATGGTGAGCCTCGTTCTTGTCGCTCGCTGCAGGGCGTGGAACCTGCCAGCAGGTTTGCTGGGGATAACCGACACGCAGTCTAGCAAAGGTTTGGCGTTTGCGGTGCGCTGGCAGGGGGTCGTGCTTGGCGGTCGGCATCCGAGGCGCTATGGTGGACGGATCCCACCTCTGGAACGGGTACAATGTCACGGATGACGCATCAACCTCTCGATATACTGCATTCAGTCTTTGGCTATAGCGCCTTCCGGCCACCCCAGGATCAGGTGATCGACACCCTGATGGCGGGGCAGGATGCCCTGGTGCTGATGCCCACCGGTGGCGGTAAGTCCCTGTGCTATCAGGTGCCCGCCATTGCCCTGCCGGGCACCGGCATCGTGGTGTCTCCCCTGATCGCCCTGATGCAGGACCAGGTGGCGGCCCTGCGCCAGGCCGGGGTGGCGGCCGCCTTCCTCAATTCCAGCCTCAGCGCCGTTGAATCACGGGAGGTCACCCGCCAGTTGCTGGCGGGGGAACTGGATCTGCTCTATGTGGCCCCGGAACGGCTGGTGCAGGAAACCATGCTGGAGCTGCTGTCCAGGGTCAGTGTCAACCTGTTCGCCATCGACGAGGCCCACTGCGTGTCCCAGTGGGGCCACGATTTTCGCCCGGAGTACATCCGCCTCGAAGTGTTGCACCAGCGCTTCCCCCAGGTGCCGCGCATCGCCCTCACCGCCACCGCCGACGACACCACCCGCCGCGAGATCCGCCGCCGCCTCGACCTGGAACAGGCCCACGCCTTCATCAGCGGCTTCGACCGGCCCAATATCCGCTACCGCATCGCCGAGGGGGGCAATGGCCGGGAACGGTTGCTGCGCTTTCTCCGCGAGGAGCATCCGGGAGAGGCGGGCATCGTCTATTGCCTGTCCCGCAAACGGGTGGACGATATCGCCGCCTGGCTCGAGGAGCAGGGCATCGACGCCCTGCCCTACCACGCCGGCATGAGCCAGCAGCAGCGGGAGGCCAACCAGAACCGCTTTCTCAACGAGGAAGGGGTGATCATCGTCGCCACCATCGCCTTCGGCATGGGCATCGACAAACCCAATGTGCGCTTCGTGGTCCATCTCAACCTGCCAAAGAGCATCGAGGCCTACTACCAGGAGACCGGCCGAGCCGGGCGCGACGGCCTGCCCGCCGACGCCTGGATGCTGTACGGCCTGCAGGATGTGATCACCCTGCGGCAGATGATGGAGTCTTCCGAGGCGGAGGAGCAGTTCAAGCGCATCGAGCGCCACAAGCTGGACGCCATGCTGGGTCTGTGCGAGATGACCGGCTGCCGCCGCCAGGCGCTGCTCACCTATTTCGGGGATCCCGAGCCGGAACCCTGCGGCAACTGCGACAACTGCCTCACCCCGCCCCACACCTGGGACGCCACCGTGGCGGCGCAAAAAGCGCTGTCCTGCGTGCACCGCACCGGCCAGCGCTTTGGTGTCAACTACCTGGTGGATGTGCTGCTGGGCAAGGATGACGAACGTATCCGCCGCTTCGGGCATGACCGCATCAGCACCTTCGGCATTGGCACCGAGCTCACCGTTACCCAGTGGCGAGGCTTGTTCCGCCAACTGATCGCCCGCGGCCTTCTGGCGGTGGATGCCGAGGGACACGGCGGCCTGCGCCTGGCGGAGCGCGCCCGCCCCGTGCTGCAGGGTGCCGAACGGCTGTGGCTGCGCCAGGAAACCAC
>JBJHDJ010000088.1:7077-8661 GCA_050486485.1 Porticoccaceae bacterium | reverse complement strand
GTGTGGCTGCCGGGCAAGCTGTTGGTCGGCCTGCTCCAGATGATTGAGATAGAGGTGGGCATCCCCCAGGGTGTGGATGAACTCACCGGGTTCGAGCCCCGTCACCTGGGCGACCATCAGGGTCAGCAGGGCGTAGGAAGCGATATTGAACGGCACCCCCAGAAAGATGTCGGCACTGCGCTGGTAGAGCTGGCAGGACAGACGACCCTCCGCCACATAGAACTGGAAAAAGGCATGACAGGGGGCCAGGGCCATCCTGCCCCGGGCGGCGTTGTCGGCGGGCGGGACGCTTTCATCCGGCAGGTCCGCCGGATTCCAGGCACTGACGATCAGCCGCCGCGAATCGGGTCTGGCGCGAATCTGTTCCACCACCTCGCTGATTTGATCGATGGTGGAACCGTCGGGACAGGGCCAGGAGCGCCATTGATGGCCGTACACCGGGCCCAGCTCACCGTCCGGCGTGGCCCATTCGTCCCAGATGGTGACCCCGTGCTCCTTCAGGTAGGCAATATTGGTATCCCCCCTGAGGAACCACAGCAATTCGTGAATGATCGACTTGAGGTGCACCTTCTTGGTGGTCACCAGGGGAAAGCCTTCCCCCAGGTCGAAGCGCATCTGATGACCGAAGATACTCAGGGTCCCCGTGCCCGTGCGATCACCTTTGCACACGCCCTGGTGGCGAACCAGTGACAACAGATCCAGATACTGTTTCACGAACGAGAGGCCTCCGAACCGACGAAACGCTTGCGCAGCAAGGCCCAGGCGATCAGGGCGAGACCCGCCACCACCATGGGCAGGCTGAGCAACTGGCCGCGGGTCATCCAGCCCATCAGGTCGAAACCGATATGGGCATCGGGTTCGCGGAAGAATTCCGCCACCCAGCGCGCCACCCCGTAGAGCAGCAGGAACAAACCGCTGACCACGCCGATGGGCCTGGGCTTTCTGCTGAAGAGGAACAGAATGACAAACAGCACCAGGCCCTCCAGGAAGGCCTGGTAAAGCTGGGAGGGATGGCGCAACAGCTGCTCCGGGTCGCGGGGAAAAACCATGCCCAGGGGCGAATCAGTGACACGCCCCCACAGCTCCTGGCCGATAAAGTTGCCGATGCGCCCGAGACCCAGCCCGATGGGCACCAGGGGCGCGACAAAATCACCGATGGCCAGCAGCGGTTGGCCCTCGCGGCGGGCAAAGAGCCACAGGGCGACGATCACCCCCAGCAAGCCACCGTGGAACGACATGCCACCCTCCCACAGCCGTATCAGCCAAAGGGGGTCCGCCAGCCAGCGATCGAAGTTATAGAACAGCACATAGCCGCAACGGCCCCCGACGATCACCCCGAAGGCGGCGTGCACCACCAGGCTCTCCACCCGCGTGCGGCGCACCGGCGACCAGGCCCGCCCGCTGCGCTTGAGGGCCAGCAGCCAGGCGGCGCCGAAACCCAGCAGGTACATGAGGCCGTACCAATGGATGGCGACAGGCCCAATGGCGATGGCGACGGGGTCGATATTGGGATAGGTCAGGGCCATGCAGGGTCACCGGGACAGGGTCGGGGGTTTTGTCTCGCAGCGGGCATGGTGCACCAGA
>JBJHDJ010000088.1:0-7067 GCA_050486485.1 Porticoccaceae bacterium | reverse complement strand
GCCCGGCAATGGCCGCGAGGGGCTCGTCGGGGTCCACCGCCACCGGGTTGTCCACCACCTCCAGCAACGGCAGATCGTTGATGGAATCACTATAGAACCAGCTACCCGCCATGGGCTCGCCGCTGTCCGCCAGCCACTCCCGCAGGCGAACCACCTTGCCCTCGCGGTAGGTGGGGGTGCCGTCCACCTCGCCGGTGTAACGACCGTCCCGCTCCACCAGCTCGGTGGCCAGCAATTCGTCGATGCCGAAACGCCGGCAAATGGGCTCGACGATAAAGCGGTTGGTGGAGGTAATGACCAGCAACCTGTCACCCCGTGCGCGGTGTTGCTCCACCAGGGCGACCGCCCTGGGCAGCCACAGGGGTTCGATCACCTCCGCCATGAACGCCCGGTGCAGTGCGTCCAGTTGCTCCCTGGACAGACGCGCCAGGGGCTCGAGTGCAAAGGCCAGATACTCACGGATATCGAGACGGCCCTGCTGGTAATCCTGGTAGAACTTTTCATTCATGGCGCGGTAGGCGTCTCCGTCCACCACCTGGCGATCGGCCAGGAACTCCCCCCAACCGTGGTCGCTATCGCCCGCTATGAGGGTATTGTCCAGGTCGAAAATCGCCAGTGCCATGGGTTTGCTATCCGCCGGATGGGGGGCGGCAGAATAGCGGCTTGCGTCCACGGGTACAATCCGGTGGTACTGGGCGGGTGGTGCTGGCGGGACGATGTGTAGGATATCCGCGAACAATCCGGCTGGATCGCCGGTCACTCGTGGCAACCCGATTGTTTGCGACCGGGATTTTCGCGTTGCTGGATTGCCGCCAGTTGTGGAACAATAGCCCGGTATGGCGCGGAGTGACAGCCTAAGTGATTGATAAAGAGGGTTTTAGAGCGAATGTTGGCATCGTGCTGTGCAATGGCGCGGGCCAGTTGCTATGGGCCAAACGGGCTGGCCAGGAAGCCTGGCAATTCCCCCAGGGAGGCATCAATCGCGGCGAAGCCCCCGAGGACGCCCTGTACCGGGAACTGTTCGAGGAGATCGGCCTGGCGCGGGACGATGTCCAACTGCTGGCCCAGACCCGGGGCTGGCTGCGCTACCGCCTTCCCAAGCGCTTTGTGCGCCGCAACTCCCACCCGGTGTGCATCGGCCAGAAACAGAAGTGGTTCCTGCTGCGCCTCACCGGCGACCCGGCCAATATCCGCTTCGACTGTGGCGACAAGCCGGAATTCGATAGCTGGCGCTGGGTGAACTACTGGTTCCCGGTGGGCCAGATCGTCGATTTCAAGCGAGAAGTGTATCGCCGCGCCCTCAAGGAGCTCGCCTGCGTTCATACTGATCTGGAACGCAATCTCCCCAGGCTGGCGCCATGAATATGCTCGACTCCCTGCGCAGCATCGTTCAGGAGGTCAACTCCGCCAAGGACTTCGCCTCGGTGTTGGGGATCATCGTGCGCCGGGTGCGCAAGACCACCGATACCGGGGTGTGCTCCATCTACCTGCACGACCCGGAGAGCGACAAATACATCCTCGCCGCCACCGAAGGGCTCAACCCGGAAGCGGTGGGTCAGATCCGCCTCGGCCCCGGCGAGGGCCTGGTGGGACTGGTGGCGGCCAAGGCCGAACCCATCAATCTCGACGAGGCGGAATCCCACCCCAATTTCGCCTACTTTCCGGAAAGTGGCGAGGAGCGCTTTCGCTCCTTCCTCGGCGCCCCGGTGATCCACCACCGCAAGGTCTTGGGGGTACTGGTGGTGCAGCAGGCCCAGCGGCGCCGCTTCGACGAGGCGGAAGAAGCCTTTCTGGTCACCGTGTCCGCACAATTGGCGGGGGTGATCGCCCACGCCAACGCCACCGGCCAATTGGCCCGGCAACTGGCCCCGGAACTGGCCAGCTCCACCAGCCAGCGGGTGTTCAGGGGGGTGCCGAGCGTTCCCGGTATCAGCATAGGTACCGCCGTGGTGGTCAGCTCCCCCGCCGATCTGTACGCCGTTCCCCACCGCCCGGCCCAGGATATCGACCACGAACTGGCCCTGTTCGCCCGCGCCCTGGATCAAACCAAGCAGGATCTGCGGGCGGTGCACGCCGATCTGTCGGACAAGCTCAATACCGAGGAACGGGCCCTGTTCGATGTCTATGTCAGCATGCTGGACGACAATTCCCTGGGGGGGGAGGTGACGGTGCTGATCAAGGCCGGTCTGTCGGCCCAGACCGCCTGGAGCGAGGTGATCATCGAGCACATACGCAACTTCAGCTCCATGGAGGACCCCTACCTGCGGGAGCGGGCCACGGATGTGCGGGACCTGGGACGCCGGGTGCTGGGTTACCTGCAGAAATCCCAGGTGCAGAGCAAGGATTACCCCCCCGACACGGTGCTGCTGGGGGAGGAACTGGCGGCCCCCAACCTGGCGGATGTCAGCGTCGAAAAGATCGTCGGCATGGTGTCCGCCAAGGGGTCGCGCAACTCCCACCTGGCCATTCTCGGACGCGCCATGGGCATCCCCACGGTGATGGGCGCGGTGGACCTGCCGTGGCGCGAGTTGGAGGGCAACCAGATCATCGTCGATGGGCACCAGGGGATCATCATCGCCAACCCGGACCCGGAAATACTGAGCTCCTACCGGGCCCAGCGCCAGGAGGAAAGGATTCTCGCCGAGGATCTGGAGCGGCTGCGGGACGAGCCCAGCCACACCGCCGACGGCCAGCATATCGCCCTGTGGGTAAATACCGGCCTGCGCCTCGACAGCCTGCTGTCCCTCGACCGCGGCGCCGAAGGCGTGGGGCTGTACCGCACCGAAATCCCCTTCTTCCTCCAGGAACGCTTTCCCTCCGAGGACGAGCAGCGCAAGATCTACCGGGAACAGATCGAGATGTTCGCGCCGCGCCCGGTGACCATGCGCACCCTGGACATCGGCGGCGACAAGGCACTGCCCTACTTTCCCATCGAGGAGGCCAACCCCTTCCTCGGCTGGCGCGGCATCCGCATCAGCCTCGACCACCCGGAAATCTTCCTGGTGCAGTTGCGCGCCATCATGCGCGCCAGCGAGGGCTTCGACAACCTGCGCATCCTGCTGCCGATGATCTCCAACCTGCCGGAGCTTGAGTCCGCCCTGGAACTGGTTTACCGGGTCTACGACGAACTCACCGAGGAGGAGGGTTACCGCCTGCACCGCCCGCTGATCGGCGCCATGATCGAGGTGCCCGCCGCGGTCTACCAGGTGAAGGACATCGCCCGCCGGGTGGACTTCCTGTCGGTGGGCTCCAACGACCTCACCCAGTACATGCTGGCGGTGGACCGCAACAACCCCCGGGTCGCCGACCTCTACCACACCTACCACCCGGCCCTACTGCACGCCCTGAAGCGCATCGTCGACGACGCCGACCAGGTGAATTGTCAGGTGAGCATCTGCGGCGAGATGGCCGGCGACCCGCTGTCCGCCCTGCTGCTGGTGGGGCTCGGCTATCGGGTGCTGTCCATGAGCGCCACCAGCCTGTTGCGGGTCAAGGCCATGCTGCGCCAGGTCAGCCTCGACCATGCCAGGGAGCTGGCGGATCACGCGCTCACCCTGGGGGATACCGACCAGATCCGGGACTTCCTCGAAGGCGCCTTCAGCGATCCGGCGATTACCCGGCTCTACAGCCCCGGCAAGTCGCGGGTGCACTGACCCGCCTACGGCAGACGCCCCTTGATGTGGATCAAGGCCCTTGTTTCCGGTATCCCCGTGCCAAACATCCTGTCGTTGCCACCTCTGTGCAACCTGGGCTCAACGATATAGACTGTCTCAAACAAATACCCTCTTATAACACCCATGCCCTGTCGGGGAGCCGCTTGTCCCCGGCCTTAGATGGAGGAAAACAAATGGCGGCCATGGACATTCAGCCACTGGATAACGACCTGCCGTTCGGCGCCAGGGTCGCCGGTATCAGCGGGGAAGCCCTGCAAGACGAAGAGCTGCGCGCACAGTTGAGAGACCTGCTGAAGCAGCGCGGCATGATCGTCTTCAAAGGGGTGGAACCCACCAGCGAGATGCAGGTGGCCATCAGCGAGGTATTCGGCCCCCTCAAGGATCACCCCGTGGCCTCGGTGACCCGCGCCGACGGCGACAAGCTGCTGGGCGTCATCGCCATCGCCGCTGGCCCCGACGCCTGCATCGTCGAAATCGACGGCAAGCCCCTGGTGACCTGGCAGCCCTGGCACTTCGACCATGCCTACAACAATGAACTCAACTACGCCGGTGTACTGCGCTCCCTGCAAATCGCCAAGGATGGCGGGCGCACCGCCTTTGCCGACGGCATCCAGATCTACAACGCCATGGACCCGGCGATCCGCGCCAAGGCGGAGGGCGTGAATGTGCTCTACAACCTCGACCTGCGCTACGGCCGGCAGCGCTTCGGGCTGCCCAACAATTTCCGCCTGGTGCGCGAGCACGCCAGCACTCTCAGTCGGGACAATGAAAACGCCACCTGCGCCGTTCACCCGGCGCTGTGGACCCGCGACAGCGGCGAGAAGGTCTTTCACATGTGCCCCTACGGCTGCCGCGGCATCGAGGGCGACAGGAGCGATGCCGCCTTCGAGCTGCTGGGAGAGATTTGGGACGAGGCGATGCGGGTGATCAAGCCCTACTACCACGAGTGGGAGGAGACCGACATGCTGATTTGGGACAACCACCGCATGCTGCATGCCGCCACCGGTTGCAACCCGGAGGAAGAACGGGTCGTGCACCGCACCACCATCAAGGGCGACTACGGACTGGGGCGCTGGGAGAACGAGCCCGCGGCGCGGGAAACGGCCTGAAGCCCCCCGGATCATCCCTTGAGGATCTTCTGGAACCTGGAATGCCTGGGTAACTTATGACTGTCCTGACAAGCCAGCGCGCCGGGCGATGGCCCAACCCCGCACGAAGGTGGATGCGGCATCACCTGGCCGGGCGCGCCAGAGTACAACCTCCACGGCCTTGAATCCGCTTGGGGGTCAGCCCTTGAAAGTTGCCACCGAAGACAGCCTGAACTCCCGCAACGGCCCGGACTTTTCACCCTCGTCGAAGGTCTGTTCGGCAAACAGCACATCCCCCTTGCGATCCATCAGCAGCACCGAGGTACAGCGGGTGCCGTAACCCTCGCTGACGATAAAGGGTGGGGACAGCACCCGCTCCTTCTCCAACCCCACGCCGGTCACCGGCAGGCTGTGGTCGTCGAAGGGGGCGCGGTCCGCCAGAACCCCCATCAGTTCCGCGAGGGTGAAGTCATCCCCGTGCAATAGCTTGAGCAGCTTCAGCCGCGCCAGTTCCGACTTGGGCCAGGGGGTGTCCAGCAGGTGGTTGCTGAGGGTGTGGATGCCCGACGCCATCATCTGGTGCCCCGCCTTGCGGTTGGACACCCAAGCGATTGAAGTTTTATCCCCCGCCAGCAGATTGAAGCCGCCATAGGCCGCCCCGACGCCATCGAGGGAGGCGGCAAAGTCGCCGGGGGCACTGTCGCCGGTGACAAAGGCCAGTGGCAGCTCCCCCCGGGAACGGTTGCCGGGGATGGGCTGACCCTCCCGGTAGTTGGTCACCGCCGCCCAGCGGCCGTCATTGCCCAGGGCCAGCCAGGTGCCGCCGGCGCCCAGGTCGCGCCCGGCGAGCACGCCAGGGTTGTCCGGCCACCAGTGGGCCGGAGCGGCGGGACGGTCGTAGAATTCATCGCGGTTGGCTACCAGCACCAGCGGATAGCGGGGGTGTACCTGCCAGGCCAGGACGATCAGGCACATGGCGCTGCCGCCGGGGCGCTACACAGCGGCAACGTCAGTCCTCCACCAGCTCCCGGTAACCGTCGGCGTCCAGCAGCTCGTCCAGTTCGGAGGGGTCGGACATGCGCACCTTGTAGAACCAACCGTCGCCATAGGGAGAGTTGTTGACGGTCTCCGGTTCGTCCTCCAACGCCTCGTTGACGGCCACCACCTCGCCGGACACCGGCGCATAGATATCGGAGGCGGCCTTGACGGATTCCACCACGGCGGACTCCTCGCCGGCGCTCAGCTCCCGGCCCACCTCCGGCAGCTCCACGAACACCACATCCCCCAGACTGTCCTGGGCGTGGTCGGTGATGCCGATGGTGGCGATGCCATCGCCGTCGTTGCGCACCCATTCATGGGTTTCGAGATAGCGCAGTTCCCGGGGCAGTTCGCTCATGGTGTTCTCCCGTGCAGGTGAAATCCGTTGAATCTCAGATATTGAATGTCAAGTAATGAATGTCAGGCAATGGGCTCGATGACCGACTGGCCGCGGCGTACAAAGCAGGGCTTTACCAGGGTCACGGGAACCGCCTTGCCGCGCAGGTCCACCAGCGCCTCGCCGCGAAAACCCACCGGCACCCTGGCCAGGGCGATGGCGTGGCCCAGGGTTGGCGAGAAGGTGCCGCTGGTGATTTCGCCCACCCCCGGCACCTGAGGACTGGTCACTGTCTGATGGCTTCGCAACACGCCCCGCTCGGTCATCACCAGCCCCACCAGTGTAGTCGCCACCCCGGCATCGCGCTGGGTTTCCAATGCCTGGCGGCCGATGAAGTCCCGGTCTTCGGGCTGCCAGGCGATGGTCCAGCCCAGGTTGGCTTCCAGGGGCGAGGTGTGCTCGTCCATGTCGTTGCCGTACAGATTCATGCCCGCTTCCAGGCGCAGGGTATCCCTGGCACCCAGGCCCACGGGGCTGACCCCGACATCGAGCAGGGCGTCCCACAGGGGCTCCGCCCGTGAACCCGGCATGATCAACTCCAGACCATCCTCGCCGGTATAGCCGGTGCGGGCGATATAAAGATCGTCCACCTCGGCGGCGGCAAAGGGTTTCAGGGCGTCGATGGCGGTGGCTGCCTGGGGCAGCACCTCCTTGACGAGAGCCAGCGCCCGCGGTCCCTGCACAGCGAGGATGGCAAGATCCGTGCGCGGCGCGATGGTCACCTCGCGGCCAGCGGCCTGGCTGGCCATCCAGGCCAGGTCCTTGTCGGCGGTGCCGGCGTTGACCACCAAGCGGTAGCGATCATCGCCAAGCCAGTAGACGATCAGGTCATCGATGACCCCGCCCCGGGGATTGAGCATCGCCGAATAC
>JBJHDJ010000087.1:0-8669 GCA_050486485.1 Porticoccaceae bacterium | reverse complement strand
GGACAGATGAAGCCAGTTGTCGGCCAGCGTGGAGACATGGGCCTTGGACATCTCGTTGCTGTTGGCAATCTGGTCGATGAGGCTGGTGAGCACAAGGGTGACGCCAGCGCGCTTGCAGTGCTGCACGATCAGCCGCACTGCATTTTGTCCCAGGTTTTCACTACCGATGGCGGAAAATGCCGAGACCGGATCCAGCACCAGAAAATGGGGCTGATGCCTTGTCAGCAGGGCGAGCACTCTGCTGGTGAGTTGGTCGGCGCTGGCGGAGCGGGCGACGAACCCCTCCATGTGCAGTTGGCGATTGTCCGTGAAAGGCCGCAGCTGGATATTCACGGAGGCCACATTGCGAACGATTTCCTCCGGCGCCTCGTCGAAGCAGATATAGATCCCCTTTTCTCCCCGTTGGCACGAGGCGCTGGCAAAGCCTGCCGCGAGGGTGGTTTTCGAAGTGCCCGGCGAGCCCGAGATCAAAGTGGTGCTGCCTCGGTAGAATCCGCCCCGCAGCATTTCATCGAGTTCCAGGACGCCGCTGGATACCCGCTCGGTGAAGACCTTGAAGCCAGCGGCGTTTTGATCCACGGGCTCCACCTCGATGCCCCCCGGACCAATCACATAGGGAACCTTGTTCTGGACATGATCGGAACCGCGGTATTTAAGGATGAACAGGCTGCGATTGCTGATGATGTCGGTCAATGAGCGATCCAGCATCACCACGCAGTCCGCCATGTACATGGCGATATCCTCGAAGTGGCTGGCCGCGACACCCCGTTGCGACAGTGTACCCGGAGATTTGCTGGTGACGATGGTTGTCAGTCCCAGCCGTTCCGTGAAGGCCTGGAGGCGTAACAGCTCCCGCCGGATGTCGTTGGACTCGGGCAGCATGGCCAGCAGGGCATCGATGCCATCGAGCACCAGAAAACTGGCGCTCTGATTGCGGGTCAATCCTTCCACCGCGGCGAGAAGGCCGTTGAGATCAAATCCGCCGCTCTGCACCGCGTCCGCCTGCCAGCGGCCATCGACCACCAGCAGTGACTTGCCGATGAGCTTGTCCAGGCCCCAGCCAAAGCCGCGGAAATTGTCGGCGATGCCAGCGGGACTTTCCTCGAAACTGACAAAGACGCCCACGCCTCCGCTCGACTGGATCATATTGGCCAGGGTCTGGATGGCAAACAGCGTCTTGCCGGTACCGGCGCCCCCGCCGACCACCGAAATACGCCCCTTGGGCAGCCCTCCCCCCGTCATGGCGTCAAACCCGGGAAACCCTGTCGCCACCTTGGCCAGGGTCGATACCTTGCTGCGTTGTTTCCTCATAGGGTCACCGAGTTGTGCTGTACGGTCGGGGCGCGAAAACCGTCCCCGGTTACTTCCTCGCGCCAGGAGTTCCCGAGCTGCCCTGTGACAACCATGGCTTATTCGCCGTGCGTCAACAGTGTTGGTCTGTCCTGTCCTGTGGATACCTTGCCCGCGTCAATCGCCCGTTGTGTCCGCGGGGTCTTTCCGATTATTCCATGACGCCAACCAGTCCTCCAGTTCCTCTCTTGGCAGGGGAGGGGTGAACAGGTAGCCCTGACCGAGTTGGCACCAGACGCCGAGCAGGAAATCCGCCTGCTGCTCCGTCTCCACCCCTTCGGCGACGATGTCCATGCCCAGCGTGTTCCCCAGGCTGACGATGGCGCGGGTGATGGCCGCCGCGTCCTGGTTGGCGGGCAGGTCGCGGATGAATGACTGGTCGATCTTGAGCCGTTGGGCCGGAAACTCGCGCAAATAGGCCAGGCTGGAATAGCCGGTGCCAAAATCGTCGATGGCGATCTGTACGCCCATGTCATGGATCTGGGCGAGTGTTTCACGGGTGTCGCTCACATTGCTCATCAGCAGGCTCTCGGTCACTTCCAGTTCCAGGCGGGAGGCGGGCAGGCCCGAACGCGCCAGCGCCCGGGACACGGTGCCGATGAAATCCAACTGGTGAAACTGCAGGGCGGAGACATTCACCGAGACGGGGACATCGATCACTCCCTGGGTACGCCAGTGCTGACACTGTCGGCAGGCCTCTTCGAGGATCCAGGCGCCCAGTTCGACGATCAGCCCGCTGTCCTCGGCAATGGGTATGAAACGGTTCGGAGGCACCAGCCCCAGCCGGTGGTGACGCCAGCGGGCGAGGGCCTCCAGGCCGACGACGCGACCGTCACCGAGGTGCACCTGTGGCTGGTAGGCGAGAAAGAGTTCATTGCGGGCGATGGCGCCGCGCAACTGATTCTGCAGGTCGAGGCGCTCGCTGGCATCGACCCCCATTTCGCCGGAATACAGATGGTAGCGGTTATGGCCGGATTGCTTGGCCGCCATCATGGCGATATCGGCGATGCGGGTGAGCCCGGCGGGATCCAGGGCGTGTTCCGGATACATGGCGACGCCCGCGCTGGCTGTGATCAGCAACTCGTGGCCATTGATGGAGTAGGGTCTTGCAATGGCGTCGATGAGTTTTTCCGCCAGATGGGCGGCGGCCAGGGCCGAGCCGGGTTTTTCAATCAGCACCACGAACTCATCGCCCCCAACCCGGCCTACGGTGTCGGAGCGCCGCAACTCCCCGGTAATGCGCGCCGCCACGGCCTTGAGCAACTGATCCCCGATGGCGTGGCCCAGGGTATCGTTGATCAGCTTGAAACGGTCGAGATCGATGAACAACAGGGCCAACGGATGACCCTCCCGTTCGGCACGGGCGATGGCCACCCCGATGCGATCGTCGAGCAGCACCCGGTTGGGCAGGTCGGTAAGGATATCGTGGCTGGCGAGGTGCTCGATGCGTTGTTCATAGGCCTTGCGCTCGCTGATATCGCGGTAGATGGCGATGTAGTGGTCGCTGCCGATGTTGTCGCTGCCGATGTTGTCGCTGCCGATGTTGTCGCCGGCAACCCGGGTGATCGCCAGCCAGGCGGGAAAGATCTCGCCGCTCTTGCGCCGATCATAGATCTCTCCTTCCCAGCGACCGGTATCCCGCAATGACGTCCAGAGCCGCTGATAGAACGCCGCGTCGTGACGCCCGGATTTCAACAGGCTGGGGCGCTGGCCCAGTAGCTCCTCCTCGCTGTAGCCGACGATATCGCACATGGCCTGGTTGACCATGGTGATGTTGTGGGCGCTGTCGGTGATGAACATGCCCTCGTGGCTCGATTCGATGACCCGGGCATTGAGCAGCAATTGGGCCTGGGCCTCGGCGTGCCTGCGTGCGTTGTCGAGACTGTCGAGGCTGAACGCCAGGTCGGCGGTCAGCTCTTCGAGTAGCGCCACCAGTTCCTCGTTGAAATAATCTTCCTGGCTGGCGTAGAAGGCGATGATGCCCCAGGTGCCGGCCTGGCGGCGGATGGGGCAAACCGCCGCGGCCCGCAGGTTCCAGGTGCTGGCGGATTCATGCCAGGGACGGGTGCGGCTGTCCGTGGCAAAACGGTTGAACACGGTCGCCTGTCCGGTGCGAACGGCGATGCCGGCGGGACCCTGGCTCTCCGGCTTGTCCGGGTCGGTGCCGATCAGGATGCCATCGAGGTAGTCCGTTGCCGGTCCCGCCCAGGCCAACGGCTCCAGGGTAGCTTGCTCACCGGTTTGGCCCACCCACACCAGTTCCAGCTCGCCCTGCTCGACGGCGATGCGGCAGACCCCGGCGAGAATGTCCTCGGGCTCGCGACCGCGGATCAGCAGGGCGTTCATGCGGCTCAGGGCGGCGTAGTAGCGGTTGAGCTTGCGGACCGCATCCTCTGCCATTTTGCGCCGGGTGATGTTCTCGTGGGCCACCACCAGCCACCGCTCCCCATTGACTTCAAAACGGGTGATCTGCACCAGGAACCAGCGTTGTTGCGAGGGCGAGTGGCACGGGTACTCATGACTGAAAGCCTGATGTTCACCCGCCATCACTCCCTCAAGTTCCGCCAGCACGGTTGCCGCGTCACTACTGTCACCAGCACCGTCGCCTGTGCAGGCGCGGCGGACGGTTTCCAGGTAGTTGGCGCCGACACCGGTGCGGGAATCGGCGCCGCCGTTGGCCGCCGCGAAGTCACGCCAGGCCCGGTTGGTGGCGACGATGATGCCATTGGCGTCGATCACCGCGATATTGAGGGCCAGGGCATCGATAATGGCATTGGAAAACTGCTCTGCGGCCTTGAGGCGCGCCTCTGCCTGGCGCTGCCTGGTGAGATCGTAGGCCAGCACCATGTCCGCCAACACGCCGTTGAAGAGCAATTGGTGGGAACGGATCTCCACCTCGATCAGGGTGCCGTCGGCCTTGCGATGGCGCCAGATGCCGGCAGTGTCGATTCCCTCCAGGGGTTGACTGTCGAGATGCCGCAACAGGCGAGGAACATCCTCCGCGGGGCGGATATCCGCCAGGGTCATGGACAGGAACTGTTCGCGGCTGTAGCCGTAGTGTTCCACGGCGGCATCATTGACGGCCAGAAAGCCCAGGGTTCGGGTGTCGTACACCCACATGGGGTGGGGGTTGGCCTCGAACATTTCCCGGTACACAGCTTCCTGTTCACGCAGCGACCGTTCGTGCTCGGCGGACTGGGCCAGGAGTGTCAGAGTGGCGGTGCGCCGCTGCCGACGCCACAGCAGAAACAGCAAGGCGCCGGTGGCGATGACGCTTGCAAAAGCCAGTCCGGTGACCATTTTTAGGTGCCAATGCGTCTGCGGATCACCGCCGCGGACCGCCACCAGATAGCCTGCGAGCAGTATCCACAGACCGGCGACAAAGCCATAGGCGAGGGCAATCCCGAGGGGGATCTGCCGCAAGGGCGTGGTTTTACTGCTGCGCTCGACCATGGTGCCTTGGACTCGGGAAAGTACAACTGGATACCTGGGTGAGGCTTGTCGGGTCGGCGGGCCCGAGGGTTCCGACCCCGGCGAACATACCACGCCGTCAGGGGATATATGGCACCCGGCTCGGTGGTATTGGCGGCCCAGCCCGCGACTGAAGCGCGCGTCTAGGGCATGCGCTTTTTACAAGATAGCAGGGAAAGCAGTCGCTTGCAGCCAGGGAGGCTGACACCAGAGAGTCTGTCGCCAGAGCGTCTGACAGATGGCAAGCCGATGCCGAACCAGGGATGGAACTCACCAGGGCCCATCCGGCGCCGCATGCCCGCGGGGCGCGTCCTGCCATCTACAGCGGCGGGCTGACGGCCTTGGCCTGGAACAGCGCCGCGACCGAAGCCAGCAAAAACCCCCGCGATCGATGCCGGGGACGGCCAGGGCGGACCCGACTGTGCACCATTCCCCAGAGTGGTCGATGGCGAGAGCGGGAATGCTTGGCGGGGAGGTGTCCAGGGACAAGGGCCGAGCATCATGGTGAGTGCCTGGGCAGTGCTGGGCTGCATGGTGGGCATGGGAAACCCTGCACGGTACAGGGTGACATCCAGGTCCGCCCAATTTGGGTGCATTGTCGAGGATCGCATGGATTGACGCACCAAGTGCGTTGCGGCGATCCCATGTTCAGGGCTGTTGGGCAACCGTTCGTCGCTGCTCGCCGCCGTCGTGTATTGGCCACCCATACTGTGGCATGGTTTCTGAATGGTTCTGTCACTACCTCGAGGTTGCCATGGCCATTGTTCAATCCAGGCTGGATGACGCCAGCCAACGGGAGCGTCTGCTCACCATGCTGCTCGGCGAGCTGAACGGCATGGTCTACCTGTGCCGGGTGGATCGCTTCTGGACGATGGAGTTCATCAGCCAGGGGTGCCAGGGACTGACGGGGTACGCCCCGGAGGATCTGTTGTACAACCGGCGCCTGCCTTTCGCCGAGGTCATCCACCCCGATGACCGCCAGTTGGTGTGGGAGTCCATCGACGCGGCCATTGCCGAGAGTCGCTCTTTTTCCCTGGAGTACCGCATCCTCCATGCGGACGGCGGCGAGCGCTGGGTGTGGGAGCGTGGCCGCGGTCTTGGCGAGGGATTGATTCACGGCTTTATTCAGGATATCAGCGAGCGCCACGAGCGGGAGATTCGCCTGGCCCGCGCCGAGGAGCGCTACCGCAGCATTTTCGAGAACGCCACCGAAGGTATTTTTCAGAGCACCGCCGAAGGACACTACCTGGAAGTCAACCGCGCCCTGGCCAGGATCTATGGCTACCCGTCTCCTGGCGCCATGATCGACAGCCTGCGGGATATCGGGCAGCAGCTTTACCTCAAGCCGGAGCGGCGCCTGGAGTTCATTCGTCAGATGCGCGCCCAGGGGGAGTTGGTCAATTTCGAATCCGAGGTGCGCCGCCGCGATGGCACTGTCATCTGGATATCGGAAAATGCCCACGAGGTGCGGGATCCCGCCGGCGAGCTGTTGTACTACGAGGGCACCGTCGAGGATATCACCGAGCGCAAGGCCTACGAAGCGCTGATCGCCCACCAGGCCACCCACGATACCCTCACCAACCTGCCCAATCGCAACCTGATGCTGGAGCGTATCCAGCAGGCGATTCGCGCCGCTGACCGGGAGCAGTCAGGCCTCGCGGTGGTGTTCATCGATCTCGACCATTTCAAGCATGTCAACGACAGCCTGGGTCACAGCGCCGGTGATGAATTGATTCGGGAGATTGCCGAGCGCCTGCGGCGCTGCGTGCGGGAGAGCGACACGGTGGCGCGCATCGGCGGGGACGAGTTTGTGTTGTTGCTGGTGGATGGCCACCGGGATCCCGCCATGGTGTCCGCCGCCGTCAGCCGTGTGCTGGAGGCCATCGAAAAGCCCTGCCAGATCAGTGGCTGCGAGTACCTGATAACCTGTAGCCTCGGGGTCAGTCTCTATCCCCGGGACGGCCGCGAGGCGGAGACCCTGCTCAAGCACGCCGATCTGGCCATGTACGAGGCCAAGGCCTCGGGCCGCAACGCCATCCGCTTTTTTACCCCGTCCCTCGATCACTCCCTGGTGCAGCGCATGCGCATGGAGCAGGAGTTGCGCCAGTCCATTCATGACGACAGTTTCGAACTTTACTACCAACCGCGCTTTTGTGTGGACAGCCGCCAACTCACTGGCGCCGAGGCGCTGATCCGCTGGCATCGCCAAGGTTGCAGCAGGCCGGTGCTGCCCTCCAGTTTCATTCCCCTGGCGGAGGAGGCGGGCCTGATCAATCCCATCGGCAGTTGGGTGGTCGCCGCCGCCTGTCGCCAGTTGCGCTGCTGGCTGGACGAGGAGGTACCGGTGGTACCGGTGGCGGTCAATCTCTCCGCCCGCCAGTTCCAGCAAGGCGGCCTGGTGGAGTGGGTGGCGGAATGTCTGTCCCGGTATCGCCTGCCATCGTCCCTGCTGGTGCTTGAGGTGACGGAGAGTTGCCTGGCGGTGGACGAAGAAAACTTCCTCAAGACCTTGCGGGCCTTGAGGAGCCTGGGCATGGCCATTGCCATGGACGATTTCGGCACCGGATATTCCAACATGCACTCCCTGCGCACCATGCCCCTGGATGCCCTCAAGATCGACCGCTCCTTCATCATGGGAGTGGAAACCAACGAGCGGGACAGAGCTATCTACCGGGCCATGGTGGCCATGGCCCAGCACCTTGGCCTGCGGGTGATCGCAGAGGGGGTGGAGAGTCCTGGCCAGTACGAATTTCTACGGGATATTGGCTGTCACGAGGTGCAGGGTTTCTGCTTCAGCCGCCCCCTGACGGCGGTCAATTTCGAGCGGCTTATTCTGCGCTGAGTGCCCTATGCTGGTATGGTGACGACTCGTGGGGTGGGTTAGCCGCGGGCGTAACCCACCACATCCAACCACCAGGCAGAGCGATGGGTATCGCTGCGCTCAACCCATCCTACGCCTACGGGACGCCTTGATCTGGCAGGGTGGCGACTTGTAGGGTGGGTTAGCCGAAGGCGTAACCCACCATCCACACCCTCAGGCGTAGCGATGGCCAACGCTATGCTCACACGCCAAACCCCGTGATTTATCCAATGTCGAGGGCCAGCGTATTGCGCAGGAATCGGTGGTTGGACGCGAAAAAATCGCGGGTGACGGAAGCCTCCGCCACCAGCTCGAAACCGTGGGGGGCCATGGCGACGATTTCCAGTTCGCAGGGCACCCCGGCGGCTTTGAGCCGTTCCGCGTAGTCGCGGCTTTCCTCGTGGAACAGGTCGATATCGCCGACGCCGATCCAGGCGGGGGGTAGGCCAGACAGATCCTCGCGCCGGGCCGGGGAGGCATAGGGTGGCAGGTTCGGTGATCCCGCCGGCTGGCCCAGGTAGAAGCTCCAGCCCGCCCGGTTGTTGCGGTTGTTCCACACCCAGTGATCAATGGCGTCCAACTCGCGGCGCGCCGCGGTGCGGTCGTCCAGCATCGGGGTGAGCAGCGCCTGTCCCGCCGGCTGTACCCCGCCTTCATCATGAAGGCGCTGCACCAGGCTGGCGGCCAGCCCGGCCCCGGCGCTCTGTCCGGATACCACCACCCGGGCGGGGTCGATACCCAGTTCCCCGGCGGATGCCTGCAACCAACGCCAGGCGGCATGGCAGTCATCGAGGGCGGCCGGAAAAGGGTGCGCCGGCGCCAGCCGGTAGCCCGCCGAGACCACCACCAGCCCCAGCTCCCGGGCCCAGGCGCCGCAGTCCCGGTCGTTGATGCGGGGGTTGCCCATCACCAGACCGCCGCCATGGATCCACAGCAGCGCGGCGCCGCGGTGTCCCTGTTCGGGGCTGTAGACACACACCGGGGCGTG
>JBJHDJ010000086.1:0-8674 GCA_050486485.1 Porticoccaceae bacterium | reverse complement strand
GTTTCGCCAGTCGCCGCTTAATTCCATCTGGGAGGGGGCGGGCAATGTGATGTGCCTGGATGTGTTGCGGGTGCTGACCAGGGAGCGGCATGCGGGTGATGCGCTGTTGGACTGGCTGGAAGCCGATGCCAGCAACAACGACGAATACCATCGCGCCACTGTAAGGTTGAAATCAGCACTGGCCACGGGAGAAATGCCCGTTGATCAGGCCCGTTCATTGACTGAAGGGATCGCCCTGTTGGCGGAGGCCAGGTTGCTACTGGACGGGGCATCGCCGCCCGCCGTGGCCGAGGCATTCTGCAAGAGTCGCCTTGCTGATTCGTGGCACGGTGCTTTTGGCGCCGTGACGGACGGAACGGAGACCGGCTTGCAGCTGGCACGGGCGATGACGGACATGCCCGGTGGGCAAGCGGAGCAGGGCATCCATCATGGCAGCTCGGACTGAGGGAGGAATCCCGCCAATCGAATTTGCCACCGCCATTGGACGCAGTCGCGAGTCGTTTGCTTCGGAGTGCTCTCGGTAGCTTCTCCTATGCAGCGGGCTCGCCCTTGATCGGGCATGGACTGCGAGCACTCCTTGTGGAGTGCGTGTATTCGACAGGCCCTAGCAGTCGTGGAGTGATCGAGCTCAAAACTGCTGGCTGATGCCCCCGGTATTGCTCTCGTTCGCGGAGATCTCCTCCAACTCCAGCAGGGTGCCCTCGAGCATGTTCTTGCCCTGCTTGGAGTGGAACTTGATGTACTGCATCACCTGGGTTTTCGAATTGGCGTTGTCCACCGCCGATTTCTCGTCGATCACCCCGTCCTCGAACAGTTGGCACAGGCACTGGTCGAAGGTCTGCATGCCGTAGTTCTTGCCTTGTTCGATGGCGGTCTTGAGGCTTTCGTAGTCGCGCTTGGCGATGAGTTCGCTGACCCGGGTGGTGTTCACCAGAATTTCCAGGGCCGCGGCCTTGCCGCCGCCAGCCTTGGGCACCAGGCGCTGGCAGACGATGGCCTTGAGATTTTGGGACAGGCGCTTGGCTTCCTGATCCTGGGCGTCGGCGTCGAAGAAGCTCAGCATCCGCTCCAGGGACGACACCGCGGTATTGGCGTGGATGGTGGACAGGCACAGGTGGCCGGTATTGGCGAACTTCATGGCGTATTCCATGGTCACCAGATCGCGCACCTCGCCCATCAGGATCACATTGGGGGCCTCGCGCATGGCGGCGCGCATGCCGCTTTCGAAACTCTGGGTGTCGGTGCCCACCTCGCGCTGGGCCACCAGGGATTTCTTGTGGGGGTGCAGGTACTCGATGGGGTCTTCCAGGGTGATGATATTGCCCGGCAGGTTGCTGTTGCGGTGGTCGATCATCGCCGCCAGGGTGGTGGACTTGCCGGAACCGGTGGCGCCGGACACCACCACCATGCCCATCTTCTGCTCCGCCAGGGTGCGCAGGATGGCGGGCAGGCCCAGCCCGTCGATGGTGGGGATCTCGTTGTTCACATAGCGCATGACGATGGAGATCTCCCCGCGCTGGCGGAAGCCGTTGCCGCGGAAGCGGCCGACGCCGCTGATGGCGAAGGAGAAATCGATCTCACCCACCTCCTCGAACTCCGCCATCTTGCTGTCCGCCAGCATGGATTCCAGCATGGAGGCGGTATCGCTGGGGGTCAGTTTTTCCCCCAGGGACACGAAGCCAAAGGGCCCCTTGATGGTGGGCTTGGCGCCCACATAGAGAAACAGGTCGGAGGCCTCCTTTTCCACCATGACATTGAGGAATACGCCGATGTCCAGGGTGGGTCCGTCGAGGGGGGTGTCGTTCATGGCAAGCTCCGGTACAGCGGATGGGCCGGCCAGATGCCGGCTACGGTAACCGCAAAGTATAATTCATGCCCGCGCCCTGCGCGGGTCGCTGATGCCGAACATTCCACCGGTCGTCGGTGTTGTCTTGATCCAAGCGCGCTCGGAGCCTTGTTGATAGGTGAGGCGCGGTTGTTGCGGCCAGCCTGGCCCGGTATCCTAGAGCCTGTTCACGCTGCTTGATGTGTCGACAGGCGAAGGCGTGTGAACAGCCCCTGGTCTTTCACCCCGCTGGGCGGCAAGCCGCTGGCGACGCAAGGAGTCATTCATGTCCGAAACCCCCGACACCAAGCGGCGAATTTCCTTTTTTCATGCCAAGGATGCCCAGGAAGTCAGCGACGACATGATGCCCAGGGAAGGTATCGACGAAGGAGTGATGGCGGGCCTTGCCATCATGGCGGAAGCCGGCGTCACGGAGGGGCTGGCGGACCATGCCCGGGTGCTGTTTCGAGAGCCCGGCGATCAGGGCATGAGTCTGCTGTACCTGTGGTTCAAGAGTGGCTTCATCCTGCCCTTTCACAGCCACGATGTCGATTGCCTCTACTATGTGGTGGGCGGCGAATTGCGCATGGGCTCGCAGGTATTGCGCAAGGGAGATGGCATGTTCATCCCCGCCAATCAGGGGTATGGCTATGAAGCGGGTCCCGAGGGGGTGGAGGTGCTGGAATTCCGCAACGCCACCCGCTTCAAGTTCGTGTTTGGGGTCAACAGCGAGAGCCGCTGGCAACAAATCGCCGACACTTATCGGGAGCGCACCGAGGCGTGGCGGCGGGAGACCGTTCCGCCATCCGAGCGTTGAACCCCTTCCCCCTGTTCCGGGTCCAACCCTCCCGGAGTCAGCCCTTCCCCGGTTCGTCCCCGCCCAAGGGAGGTGGTCCCCATGGAATCCTATTGCCATGGGCTGGCAACTGGGTCTATATAGCATCGTCAATCGCAACGGCATCAAGGTGACAAGTTGAACAATATTCTTTCCCGCAGTCTGTCCCGTGTCCGGGCCATCATTTCCTGGGGTGGCCGCGAACAGGCCCATTTGGGGGCCGACCAACTGGAGCACATCCGTGTGCTGATGCAGGAGTGCGCCGAAACCGTGGGCGGCGAGGTGATGGCCCGCCAGCGGGCGGCACGACTGGCGCAGACCTACCAGAAGCTGGATGACAACGACCGCCACGCCCTGTTGCGCATGATCGCCCTGGAATTTGGACCCGATCCGGAGGTGGTCGCCAGGGCCCACGAGCAGTACCAAGCCAAGGTCGGCACCACCGAGCAGTGGAACGCCGAGGCCAAGCTGCGGGCCGCCTTGCGCTCGCGTCGCATGCGTATCCTCACCCAGTTCAACGCCATGCCGGAGGGGGTCAAGTTCCTCGTCGACCTGCGCGCCGATTTGTTGCGTTTTCTCAAGGACGACCCGGAACTCAAGGCCCTCGATCGCGAGCTCGAAACCCGTCTCGCCGGTTGGTTCGATGTCGGCTTCCTGGAGCTCAAGCGCATCACCTGGGAGTCGCCGGCGGCGCTGCTGGAAAAGCTGGTGGAATACGAAGCCGTTCACGAGATCAGTTCCTGGGGCGACCTCAAGAACCGTCTCGACGCCGACCGCCGCTGCTATGGCTTTTTCCACCCGCGCATGCCCCTGGAGCCGCTGATCTTCGTGGAGATCGCCCTCACCCATGCCCTGGCGGACAATGTGCAGACCCTGCTGGACGAAATGGCGCCAGTGGCGGATATCAGCAAGGCGGATACCGCGATTTTCTATTCCATCAGCAATACCCAGGAGGGATTGCGGGGGGTGTCCTTCGGCAATTTCCTGCTCAAGCGGGTGATCGACGACCTCAAGCAGGGTCTGCCCGGTCTCAAGCAGTTCGCCACCCTGTCGCCGATTCCCTTGTTCCGTTCCTGGGTGAGGCAGAACCCGGACCAGCTGGCGGATGCCTTCACCGAGGCGGATTGGAAAAAGCTCGCCCCCCTGGGGGTGGATGGTCCCCAGTCCAGCGCCTTTCAGGAAATGGTGGAAAAGGTCCAGTGGCGGGAAAATCCGGTCCTGTCCCAGCACCTCAAGGCCCCTTTCACCCGTCTGGCCTCCCGCTACCTGTCCACCGCCCGCCGCGGCGAGGCCCCCTACGACCCGGTTGCCCGCTTCCACCTGGGCAATGGCGCCCGCATCGAACGGGTGCATTGGATGGCGGATACCTCCCCCAAGGGCTTCGATCAGTCCTTCGGTCTGATGGTGAACTACCTCTACAACCCCGAGGCCATCGAGCACAATGTGGAGAATTTCGTGCGCAAGGGCGAAGTGGCCATGTCCGGCACCATCAAGCGCATGCTCAAGGGATGATCCAGCGGGGTGGCGGGGTTGCGCCACGGGCAACTTCCGTGCGGTTTCGCCTGTGGCCCCCGGGGTTTCGCAGTCCCCGCGGTCGCTCCGGGGGGCTTCGGTGCTGTACATCATCGTTGACTAGCAAATTGGGCCCATAGTAGGATTCCCCTGCTTTGCGCCCTTCATGAGTGCTCAAATCGCCGGGTAACCTGTCTCTTGCATATTTGGGATCCGTGGCATCCGGGGATACTGAACCCGGCACCAATTCTGTAACAGCCTCGCGCCCTCCCTCGCCGGGCCGTCCAGCAGGGCGCCTGCGGCGGTTGCCAGCGGGTTGCCGCCGTCACCGTCTCAACAAGAAAAGAACCACCGGCAATACAGGGAAAGGGCCGGTATCCGTCAGCCCAATTGGAGTCACCAGCCATGAATTTCAATCTCACCGACGATCAGCGGATGATGAGCGAGACCTTCGCCCGCTTCCTCAATGAGCAGAGTAGCCCGGAGCGGGTGCGCAAGGCCATGCCAAGTGGCTTCGACCCCCAGCTTTGGAGCGGTCTGGCGGAGCTTGGCGCCTTTGCCCTGCGGGTGCCGGAGGACGCCGGTGGCCTGGGATTGGGGGTGATGGATGCCGCGGTGCTGATGGAGGAGGCGGGCCGCACCCTGGTGTCCGGCCCCCTGGCCGAGACCCTGGTGGCCGCACGGGTGCTGGCATTGCTCGCGGGTGATGGACAAGGTGACCTGCTTGAGCAACTGCTCGGCGGCGAGGCGGTGGTGTCCATTGCCTTCCACGATGTTGCCCAGCAGCCGCGGCAATGGATTGCCGGTGGCGCCGTGGCGCGGGCAGTGATTGCCCGCCGCGGCGATGATATTGTGCTGGCGCGGCTGTCGGACGGGGAGCGGGGCGAAGACAACCTGGCGTCCACTCCCATTGCCGAGATCGATTTCTCCGCCGCCGAGACCACGGTATTGGGTCAGGGCGACGCCGCCCTGGGGGTATTCGCCCAGGGTCTCGAGGAGTGGAAACTGTTGATGGCCGTGGCCCTGTCCGGCCTGTCCCGGGAGGCGGTGCGGCTGGCGGCGGCCTACGCCTGCGAGCGGGTGGCGTTCGGCCAGCCCATCGGCGCCTACCAGGCCATCTCCCACCCCCTGGCGGATCTGATCACCGAGGTGGATGGCGGCAAGTACCTGGCGTGGAAGGCGGTGCACGACATCGCCCGGGGCCTGCCGGAGGCGGGACCGGAGATTTCCATGGCCATCTGGTGGAACGCCGATACCGCTGGCCGCGCCGTGACCCAATCCCTGCACACCTTTGGCGGCTACGGCCTGGCCACCGAGTACGACATTCACTTGTACAACCTGCGGGCCAAGGCCTGGCCTCTGGTGTACGGCGACCCCACGGAATTTCTCGCCGAGGCGGGACGTCGGCTATATGCCGGCGAGCCGGTGGCGTTGCCCGATGTGGGGGAAGTGGCCATCGACTTCGATCTCGGCGACGAGGCCAAGGCCATGGCCAGGGAGCTCGACGACCTGTTCAACGAGATCCTCACCCCCGAGCTGCGGGCCAAGGCCCACTACTCCTTCGACGGCTTCGATCGCGGAGTGCACAAGGTCCTGGCGGAGAAGCGCTTCCTGTTCCCCGCCTGGCCCGAGGAAGAGGGCGGACGGGGCGCCGAGCCCTATGTGATGAACGCCCTGCGCCAGGTGTGGGAGGAACACAACTGGACCACCCATCCCATCGGTACCACCGATTTGGTGGGCACCATGATCCGCAAGGCGGGCAGCGACGAGTTGAAAAACGAGGTGCTGTCCAAAATTCTCAGCGGCGACGCCATCTGCAGCCTGGGTTACAGCGAGCCGGGCTGCGGTTCCGATGTGTTCGCCGCCAAGACCAAGGCCACGCAACTGCCGGATGGCAACTGGCGCATCGACGGCGCCAAGATGTGGACCAGCGGCGCCAATATCGCCCAGTTCGTGCTGATGCTGGTGCGCACCAATCCGGATGTGCCCAAGCACAAGGGCCTGACCATGTTCGTGGTGCCCCTGGACTCGCCGGGCATCGACATCCACCCGGTGCACACCTTCCAGGACGAGCGCACCAACGCCACCTTCTACGACAATGTGGTCGTCAAGGACAGCTACCGCCTGGGCCCCGTGGATGGCGGCGTCAAGGTCATGGCGGCGGCCCTGGAGCTGGAGCACGGTGGCGGCTTCAACAAGAGCCAGCGCAAGCTGGCGCGCAGTGCCGAGGCGCTGTGCCGCGAGATCCACAAGGGTGGTCGTCCACTGATCGAGGATGTCGACACCCAGCGGCGCCTGGCCCGCTGCTGGACCCACTATTATGTGTCCGAGGTGCTCGGCAACCGCGCCCTGTGGGTGGGGGTCAACAAATTGCCCAACCTGGCCTACGGCCCGATGATCAAGATGTTCTCCTCGGAGAAGTTCCAGTCCGACGCCAGGGACATGCTGCACCTCACCGCCCCCCATTCCCTGTCCAAGCGGGAGGGGCCGGCGGGGGAGATCAACCTGGCCTATCGTCACGCCCATGGCACCACCATTTACGGCGGCACCAGCGAGGTGCACCGCAGCATGATCGCCGAGCGCGCCCTCGGCCTGCCCCGCTCACGCGGCTAATAAGGAGAAACCACCCATGTCCGAAGCACCACACCTGCTGGTCGAGGAAGATGACGGCATCATCATCTGCACCCTCAACCGCCCGGAAAAGCTCAACGCCCTGACCCGTCAGACCATGCAGCTGTTCGAGGAGGCGCTGATGCGCTTCCGCAACACCCCGAGTCTCAAGGTGATGTTGATCCGCGCCACGGGTCGCTACTTCTGCTCGGGGGCCGACTTGCGGGACGGCTCCCCCGGCGACAACATGCCCCACCTGATGGAGACCACCGCCCGCGCCATCCGCGAGCGGCACCGCATCCAGCTCAACGGCATGCACCGCATCTACGACGAAATGGAGCATATCGAAAAGCCCATCGTCGTCGCCCACCACGCCACCTGCGTGGGGGGTGGACTGGAAATGTCCCTGTCCTGCGATTTCCGGCTGGCGGCGAAAAGCGCCCGTTACGCCTTCCCGGAAGGGCTGTTCGGGGTATTGCCCGCCTCCAACGGCGTCAGCCGCCTGACCCGCATTGTCGGCACCCACTGGGCGCGCTGGCTGGTCATGGCCAACAAGCCCGCCGACGCCGACATGGCCTACACCATGGGTCTGGTGCACCAGGTGTTTCCCGACGAGTCGTTCGAGGAGGAGGTGATGGCGTTCTGCCGGCACCTGGCCAAGCAGAACGGCGAGCAGATGGGCGCCGCCAAGATCGCCATCGAGATGGCCAACGATGTGGGTCCGGAAATGGGTCGCCATGTGGAGCGCATGGCCAACAGCGCCCTGATGCTCAACCCGGATTATCTGGCGGGCATGGAAAAATACGTCAAGGGTATCGGCTCCAAGGGCAAGAACTGACAGGATGCGCTCCCCGCGGCGTCCGGGCTGTACCGCCAGGGCGCCTCGGGGCTATCATCGATGGCGACTGCAGTCGGATATAATCCCGGCCTCGTTTTCCCTCCAACAGCGGCACAATAAACGATGAATTTCCAGTGGACCCCTGAACAGCAGGCATTTCGCGCAACCATCCGGGCCTTCCTCGAGGCCAACCTGCCGGACAACTGGGAGCATGTCGCCCACGGGCCCGCCTCCCGGGAGCAGACTCAGTTCGCCAGGCAGTTCTGCGGCGCACTCGCCGAGGAGGGCTTGCTGGTTCCCCACTGGCCGAAGGCGTGGGGTGGCCGCGACGCCGATCCCTGGGAAGCCTTCATCCTCGCCGAGGAAATGTGGATGGCGGGGGAGCCCCGCGGCGGCCAGTACATGAATGTCAACTGGATCGGCCCCACCCTGATGCTGTACGGCAGCGAGGAGCAAAAGCAGCAGCACATTCTGCCCATGGCCCGGGGGGAAACCCTGTGGTGCCAGGGCTTCTCGGAGCCGGAGTCGGGTTCCGACCTGGCCTCCCTGCGCACCCGCGCCACCCGGGATGGCGATGTCTACCGCATCAACGGCCAGAAGATCTGGACCTCCTACGCCGGGGACGCCGATACCTGCTTCTGCCTGGCGCGCACCTCCGACGGCAAGAACGGCATCTCCATCTTTCTGATCCCCATGGACACCCCCGGCATCACCGTGCGAGATATCCCCAGCATCATCGGCGAAGGGGACATCCACGAGGTGTTCTTCGACGAGGTGGAAGTGCCGGAAAGCTGGCGGCTGGGAGAGGAGGGCCAGGCCTGGGAGATCGTCGGCAGGGCCCTGTCCCTGGAGCGTGTGGGCATTCCCCGCTTCGCCCTGGCCTCGAAAACCCTGCGGGATGCCGTCGAACTGCTGAAGCGGGAGGGCCGCTTCACCGGCGGCGCCATCGAGCAGGCCGCCAAGGCCCATGCCGCCTGCGAGGCGTCGCGCCTGTACAGCTACCAGATCATCGACCAGCGCGCCAAGAACATCGCCACCGGCCCCGAGGCCAGTG
>JBJHDJ010000085.1:0-8727 GCA_050486485.1 Porticoccaceae bacterium | reverse complement strand
CACCGCCAGCCTGGCCATGTCCAGGGACTGCGCCATGGTGTTGGCGCCATCGTCGATCCCGGGCAACAGATGGCAGTGGATATCGATCATTGGATGGCCTTACCGCTAGCTCTTGGCCGGGATCTCCGCATCGGCCCCGTAGTAGGTATCCTCGGTTCCATAGTATTTGCCCAGCTTGCTGGGATCAAACACATTGAGAATCACCCCTGAAACTGGCGTACTGGCCGCCGCCAGGCGTTCCAGCCCACGCCGGGAAACCGTGGCGGAGGTGGCGTCGGCCTTGACCACATACAACAGGCTGTCGGCGTAGGTGGCTAGGATCAGGGCATCGCTGACCGAGTGGACGGGTGCGGAATCGATGATGATGCGGTCGAAGCGCTTGCTCAGCTCATCGAGGGCATCGCGAAACTTCTGTGAGCTGAGCATCTCCAGGGGATTGGCGGGGATCAGCCCCGATGGCATCACCCAGAGGTCATGATCGCCAATCTTGACGATGCAATCATCGAGGGGGATATTGCCGGCAACATAGTTGGAGAGGCCGGCATGCCTGGGGGAGATCCCGCACTTGCTGGCCAGTGTTGGCCGCCGCATGTCAGCGCCGATGACAAGGGTTTTTTCCATTTGGGAAAATGCCGCGCCGAGGTTGAGAGCCACGGTGGACTTGCCCTCCGAGGGCAAGGCGGAGGTGAGCACCACGATCTTGAGAGGATTGTCCAGGCCGCTGAGCACCACCCCGGTGCGGATGGTACGCACCGCTTCCGCGTAGATACTTCTCGGGTTCTGCCAATACAGCTCCAGATAGCCACTTTTGTCCGGTTTCTGATAGGGCAGCACCCCCAACACCGTGGCGTTGAGCTTGGTTTCGACATCAGTGGGAGATTTGACTGTATTGTCCAGCACGCCATGCAAGACAGCGGCACCCACGCCCATGAATAGCCCCCCGAACAACCCCACTAGAAGGATGAGGCGCTTGTTGGGGCTGACCGGCGCCCCCGGCACTTGGGCGGCATCGATCACCCGGGCATTGGCTTTCTCGAAGCCCCCTGCCTGGTTGGTTTCCTGCATGCGGGTGAAGAACATGTCGTAGAGCTGGCGGTTGGTTTCCACTTCCCGTTGCAGCTCCTGCAACTCGAAGTTCATGCGGCTGACATCCCGGTACTCTTCCTTGGCCGCCTCGAGTTGATTCCACAGGGATTGCTCGGTGCGCCGGGCAAGCTCGTATTCGGTATTGATGCCAGAAATGACCTTATCCACTTCACTGGACATGTCCTGCTGGATACTCTCCAGTTCGGACACGGCGGCGATCATGCGCGGATGCCTGGGTCCATAGCGTTGGCCCAGTTCGTTGACCCGCCGTTGAGCATCGGCCTGTTGCTGGCGCAAGTTGCGAATCAGTTCGTGACGCTGCACGGCGGGCAGCATCAGGTACTGGGCGGTGGTGGTGGCGCCCTGACGCTGCACCTCCTGGCGGATCAACTCGGCATTGGCGCGCTGCTCCCTGGCCTCGTTGTAGCGCTGGGTCAGGTCGGCGATCTGCCGGGCGCCCAGGGTGGTGATCCCCTCCAGATCCACCAGTCTTTCCCTTTCCGTGAATTCCTGCAGGCGCTGCTCCGCCACCACCAGGTTATCCCGCAACCCCACCAGCCGTTCCGCGAGCCATTCGCTGGCCCTTCGGGTGGCGTCCAGGCGGGCATCCAAGTGGCTTTCGATATATTGCTCGGAGAGACTGTTCACCACACGGGCAGCCAGTCGCGGATCCTCGGATCGGTAGGTGATGCTGACGATCTGGCTGTCGCGTACCGGTTGAACCCGAATGCCACCGGCAATCATCGCCGAGAGGTTGACGATATGGGCGGCCTCGATTTCCTCCTGGGAAAGTGAGGGCGTCGGTGGATTGGACCTGTTGGCGTGCTTGGCAGGTGTCAGAAAGGACAGGTCGAGCCAGGATGGTGTGAGCCGCTCCAGCCTGCTCGGGCGCGGGGCCGAGGGGTCGGGAGGTGGGAACCGGGGATCGCGGTGTAACTCCAGTTGCCTGACAACCCGCTCCGCCAGGTTGCGGGATTGCAGCAGTTGGTACTGGGTTTCCCGGTACTCATAGCCTCGGTAGCCGGTGGAGTAGACATCCTGGATGGAGACAATGTTGGTATCTTCCGCTTCGATCAACAGGGTGGCCTGGGCCTGGTAGATGGGCACCAGGGTGTTGGCGTAGAGAAAGGCGATCAACCCCGCCAGCAACGAAAGCGCCAGAATGGCCCATTTGTGACGATAGACCGACAGCGCCATCTGCAGGATGTCGATCTGGGCAATCCGCCCTTGCTGCTCCTGTGCCTGCCAGGCGGCGGGAAACGGGCTGTTCATTCAGTCTGCATACTCCACAATCACCTATGCTCCATTTGGCCACGGGAGCGGGGCGATAGTCGCTCCTCCGTGCTGCTTCATGGTGGGTTACGCCTGCGGCTAACCCAGCCTACGCGTCACTGCCATGCCACCTCAAGGCAATCGTAGGATAGGTTGAGCAAACACAGGGATTAGAAGAAGCTCTCCTCCACCGTGATGGTATCACCGGGGCGGACATTATAATTGAGATCAACCCTGTGCCGCTGGGCGGTGGGATCATTATCGTGAACCACGAAAATTCTCGACTGGGAGGCCCGCTCGGTGAACCCCTGGGCGAGGGTCACCGCTTGCCGCAGGCGCAGGCCTGGCTGGTACGGATAGCTCCCGGGGTTGCGGACCTGACCCGAGATATAGAAAGGCCGGTACTCGACGATACTGACGGAAATTTTGGGGTCTATCAGGTAATCCGGCTTGAGCCCTTCCAGCAGAGCTCGCTCCAGATCCTGCAAGCGCAGCCCTTCAACTGTCAGCTCACCGAGAAAGGGGTAGGAAATCTTGCCGCTCTCACCCACCAGCACCGAATCGAAACTCAGGTCTGACTCGCCGAACACATGGATGCGCACCACATCGCCGGTGCCCAGGGTGTAGGCTTCATCCAGCGGCTCGTCGTCCTGTTGCCCCATGGCGGGAAGCGTGAATGCCAACAACAGCGGCAACAGAGCCAGCCGTATTACTACTTTGAACATATCCACACTCTGAATTCGACTGTTGCTTGAACGCCATTCTTGCAGCTTCGTTGACACATTGGAAATCCATGCATTGGCGTTTGGATTGTGGTGGGTTACGCCTGCGGCTAACCCACCCTACGAGGGGGGCAAACCCTTGGTAGGATGGGTTGAGCGCAGCGATACCCATCGCATAATGCCAAACCTAACAACATGGGTACCACTAGGCTCAACCCATCCTATATTTGAGCCCTTGACGGAAAGAGCGACTTGCATGTCACCGCGTAACCTTTCCGTCTCAGACCATCATCAGAACTCTATGTTGGCCCTGATGTAATAGATATTCCGATCGTAACTCAATGTATTGAAATTAGAGTCATTTTCCCAATAGCTGATACCACCGCTCAGCTCCATCCAGTTGACGGGCTCATAAAACAGCGAGGCCCCCCAGTAGAACTGGTCATCCTTGCGGGTGCTGTCCTCGTAATCGTCCTCGATCAGGCCCAGTTGGATGCGGGAAGACAGTCGTCCGCGCCAGGCGTGATTCCAGGACAGGTCGTGACGCTTGGTGTTGATGAAGCGGCCAGTGCCGTAGGTCTCCAGGGATTCCCGCGCGGTGGTCAGGACAAACGACGAGTAACTGCGGGGGCGCCATTCCAGTTCCGCTTCCCAATGGGCGCCGGACTCCGAAAAGCGGCCGTCCTTGTAGTCGCGTTCGCTGCGGCCGATGCGCACCTCGCCACGGGTTCTGGCGGTCAGCTCCCAGGCAACACCCGCCAGGAAAAAATCCTCGTCACTGTCGAGATTGATGGGCGCGCCGGTTTCGTCCAGGGGACGGTTGTCGTAGCGCACCCTGAGGTTGCGGTACTCGGCGAGCAGGTCGGTGCGGGCACCAATGCGGTACCTGAGCACAGCGCCGAACTGGTCGGCCTTGTAATCCCGGGTATTGCCGACAAAGCTGGAATCGAAGTCGAGCACATCGCGGCTGGCGTTGAGATCGATTCGGGTGCGGGCGGTCGGCGCGCCCAACATGTAGGTAAGCTGGTATTGGGTGGTTTGGTAGTCGTCGGGACCCCTGGCAATATCTTCAGCAAACTGGCTGAAACCGGTGCCCAGCTGTTCGGTCAACAAGCGATGGGTGATGCCGGCATTGATCGCCTGCCGCCCGGTGAAGCGGTGATTCACATCCAGGGTGAATTCGTGGTCGTCGTAACTGTCCCGGCCGGAGCTAAAATATTCGGCATAGTTGAGGCGATAGCCCACCTGATAACTGTTGCCCTGATTCATCCAGGTGGCCGTCACGAACGGTGAGGCCTCCAGAATAAACGAGCCTTTTTCGCGGGTTTCCGCTCGATAGATATTGTCGTCATAACGCAGCTCGGTATCCAGACCATAGCTGAAACCGGAGCCCGCCTCCTGGGCCATGACTGGCAGGCACATCGAGAGCGCCAGCCCCGCCAAGGCGTTGTGAGCATGTTTGGCTTTGAATGTCATCTGAACTCCTTGTCAGCAATTGGCGGAAAACAAAGTCATATTAGTGGCTTGCGCCCTTCGTTACCAGTGATTTAGAGGCCGGTCGTCAGTTCCCGGCGCCACCTGTCGCCGTTTCCTTTCGGGGAGCAGGTTTGCGAAGGCCAGACCAAAAAGAATACTGACCGTGAAGGCGTTGGCGGGTATCTGAAGGTTGAAGTCCACAGCCGAATGAAGAGCCAGCCAGACAAGCACCATCACCAGGGTAAAGCCCACCCCCTGCTGGAGGCGGCTGTGATCCTTTCTCTGCATCCGCAGTGCTCGGCGCAGCACCAGCAGAGCCACCAGGGTCAAGGCCACCAGGACCGGAATCCCCATTTCGGCGGCGATCTGCAGGTAGTCGTTGTGGGCATGGCGGTAGAAGCCGAAGTCATCCGGGGACTGATAATAAGTGAAAACGCTGTGATAGCTGCCTCCACCACTGCCCGTCAGGGGGAAATGGGCCAGCAGGCTGGCCCCCCTGCCCTGCACTTCCAGCCGGTACTGACTTTCCGGCGAGGCGGTTTCCATCCGCTCAATCAGCGCATCAAGCCCGAACCACTGGCCAAGGATCAGCAAATCGATGATGAACAGGCTGCCGATCAATACCACCAGCCGGAGGGAGATGCGCCTACCGAAGTAGATGGCCACCGCCCCGGCCACGGCAAGAGACACAAAGAACGCGATATTGCCCATGCGCGACCGGCTGAGCACCAGGGCTATCACCATGACCACCATCAGCAGCCTGATCATGAATTTCCCTGACAGTACCAGCGCCAGGCCGCGGCGTAGCAGGTCCCGCAGGGACGATACCGATCTGGAACTGAGCTGCGCCAGTATCAATCCTGTCCCGGCGGCCAGGCACATGACCAGATAACCCGCCAGGTGGTTGGTATTGACGAATGTGCCGGTGGCAACCCCGCGATTGGTGTATTTTTCCACCAGAAAGCCCCATTCCAGACCGGTCAACACCATGGTTGATCCATAGATCGCCTGAAAACTGCCGCTGGCCACCAGCGTCCAGAGCAGGGCCTTGGCCCTTGCCGCCGAATTCACCAGCGCCAGGGACAGGGCGAAGCCCCCCCAGCAGACGATGGCCGCCAGCAGGTAGCGACGGGTTCCCGCCAGGTCGAGGGTCAGGGGGATTCTCTCGGCGGGCAGATGCAGATACTCGGCGCGGGGCGACAGGATGGCCACCAGTTCCCGTGGCAGGGGAATCATCTGCACCAAGGCCCACAGAGGTACAAGGGCCAGAAGCATCAGCGGCCAGCGCCCCCGTCGCACCACTTTTTGCGGGACGGAGGCAAGATTCAGAGCGTGTAGCAACGCCCAGGCCCCGGTTAGCGCCATCACCAGCACGGCCAGCAACGCCAGGGCCCAAGGGCGATTGGAGGCAAAGGGCAAGGGCGCCCAGACTATCAGGGCGAGAAAGGCGGCAAAAAGATAGCGATCGTAGGGGGAGGAAGCCACGACGGCGTATCCGTCACGGCTGATGGTGTGATTTCAGCACTCGGGCAGGCGGCTCGCTGCCCGGTTACTGGCTTGGGCTGACATCGTTGTCGTCGTCATCCACATCGGGCGGCAGTCCACCAGAGGTAGTCGACCCACCACCGCTACCCGTTGGCGCGGCGGCGGCGAAGGCCTGGCTGCCGGTGTTGCGCTCGTCGATCAGCTCGTCGCAGGCGCCGGTGGTGAAGTTGTTGAGGGTCTGGGTGAGACGGGCCTGAACCGCGTTGCGGGCCTGATCCGAAGCATTGTCAATGGCCACTTGGGCCACCTGCTCGGCGGTAAGCTGGTCGGGCGCCAGGCAGACCGCCTCATGGGCATAGACCACCGCGAGGCCGATGCTGTCGGCGTTGGCCACGCTGTAGGCAGTCACGGCGGTCAGCTCGAAACCAGTCTGAACCAGCTCCGCCAGGGTATCCCTGGGCTGGCGCTCCTCCGCCTGGAGATTGGCGAACAGGGTCCCCAACAGGTCGGATTGGGCCAGGGCGCCGCCACTGACCAGGGCCAGGGGCAACAGGAAGCGGGCGAGGATTTGGTTTGGCTTCACGGGGCTTACTCCCACGGGTAGGCAATAGATTGTAATATAGCATTCACAGGGCAGTATTGGATAGTTATTGCGACCCAGACAGCCGGACGGCCATATCTTCTGACAAGCGGTGCCCATGGACCGTTGACGGGCTATATCATTGTCCCTGTCCAACTCGAATGACAAGGGCTCCATGGCGTGTAGCCCCTAACTAGAGTATTTTGATGTTGCCTCAGCGAGTCACATTGTCCCCCGACGCCCTGTTCCAGGCCATCGATGGGGAGGCGGTTATTCTCGACCTGGCCAGCGCCAGCTATTTTGGCCTGGATGGGGTCGGCGTCAGACTGTGGCAACTGCTCGAGGCGGATCCCAGCCTCGAGGCGGCAACCGGCCAGTTGTTGGCGGAGTACGAAGTGGATCGGGTACGCCTGGAGGGCGACCTACTGAACTTGCTGAATGAACTGGAGCAAGCAGGACTTGTCACCGTTGAGTAAGGCAACCGTCAAACTGGCCAAGTGGCGCGCCCTGGAACCCTGGGAGCGGGGTTTTCTATTGCGCATGCCCTTGCCGCTCTGGGGATTCTGGCTGGGTTTGCGGCTGATCGGACTCAAGTCCATGCTGCGCTTGGCTCAGCCGGCGATTGGCAATCGCCCCGAAATAAAGCCAGTGACTGATGCCGCAAACCCCCAGCGGTGCGCCGAGCTGACAGCCATGGCTGCCAATCTTTGCCTGCCTGCAGGGAGCTGTTTGCCCCGCTCCCTGGCCCTCTGCAGGAAGTTGCGAAAAATGGGCTTTGCCGCGCAGCCGGTTATTGGCGTGCGCCGGGGTGGCTCCCTTCCGACAGCCCATGCCTGGGTGGAAGTGGACTCCGTGCCATTGGACGGGCAGGAACAAGACTATACAGCCTTCCCAAGACTGCCATGAAAGCCACTTGTCCTCTCGCTAGAACGCTCCACCTTGCTGCGCCAGGGTTTCCCTGCGAGGGAGCCAGCGGCCTGTCCCATGGGACCATTAATAAAGGGGCCATGGGTAAATGAGTTATGCCACCTTCGCTTCCCAGGGCGGGATGGCCTTCGACCACCACCGCAATGCGCTTTATGCTGCCGCCATACGCCAAGCAGTGACGGAAGACAGCGTCGTGCTGGACCTGGGCGCCGGTGTCGGCATTCTGGGGCTGATCGCGGCAGCCGCTGGCGCCAGACGGGTATACCTGGTGGAGCCGGAACCCATCGTCAAAATCGCCAAGCAGGTAGCAGAGGCCAACGGCCTGGCCGACAGCATCGTGATTCTTGAAGGCAAGATCGAAGATGTCGAGTTACCGGAGCAGGTCGATATCATCATCTCCGTTTTTACAGGTAACCTTCTGTTTAGTGAGGATTTATTGCCCTCTCTGTTCTACGCCCGCGACCGTTATCTCAAACCCGGCGGTACATTGATCCCGGATCGGGCTGAACTGATCGTCACCCCGGTGGAAGCCCGGGATATCCATGAAAAGCACATAGGCAAATGGTCCGAACCCAACCAAGGGTTAGATTTCACCGCTGCAAGGCGGTTCGCTAGAAATGAGATTATCTGGATAGGGGATGACAATTCCAATATTGAAAAACTTAGTAAAGGTTATGCAATAGAATCAAGTAATTTTATTTCATCCAATTGTGCTGAATGTGATGGAATAGCTGAGATTATGGTCCAAAAATCTGGAATCTGCCATGGATTAATGGCCTGGATTAATATTAAGTTAGGATCTTTTTCTCTGACCACAGACCCTGATCAAGACAAACTCCACTGGTCGCCAGCAATTCTGCCACTTGATCCACCCATGCCGGTATTAGATGGCGAAAAAATATTTGTAGGACTACACCGACCTAATAATGGTGATTGGACATGGAGCTTTCATTCTCCAAGTGGGCATCAGCGACATTCGACTTTTTTGGCAAGACTAGACGGAAGAAACCGCCTGGAAGCCATGGCTCCAGACTATAAGCCTATTCTTAATCAAAAAGGGAAGTATTACTTGCTCGCCTTATCGTTGATGGAGAACGGATTTAGCAACCAAGAAATAGTTGACACTTTGATGCAGACTTATCCATTAAATGCATCCAGTTATGTGAACACACTTACAAC
>JBJHDJ010000084.1:0-8743 GCA_050486485.1 Porticoccaceae bacterium | reverse complement strand
CTCCCGCAAGGAACCCTTGAGTACCGGCGCCTGCTCGCGGAGTGCGTTCATCCTTGGCGTCAGGTCCCCGTACACCTCGCCGCTGCTATGGGCGGCTTCCTTTTGAACATCGAAAAGCTCAGAGTAACGGGGATCGTCTGAAGTCAGGGATTCGGCCATGATTGCCTCCGGGAAAGTTCTTCTGGAAAAGCTCTGCTGGAAAAGTTCTGTATTTAGAATATAAAGTTTAAAAACGGAATAGTAGATTAGGGGTTTCATGTTTTCAAGGATTGTTTTGGATTGACGGGATTATTTTGAACAAGCTTGTTCCCTGGCTTTTCATGCCGCCCGTTTGCTTGGGGAGAAAGCCATCAAGCGGACCCTTGTGTTTGGACCCCAGTATCGGCAAATCGGAGCATGGCGGCCGGGGAGAGCCTGATTTCCCTTGACCCCTGGATAGTCGCGCTAGGATACTATTCACTAATTGGCCCAATAGGTCCAAATATCGAACTATTGGCATGCCTGACCGTGACCTAACCAGGGCGGTCGGGGGTTCGCGGCATGACACCATGCCAAGGCGCGGGGCATTCCCGTCAGCTACGACATAACCCATAACCAATCCACTCCTTCGACAGGTACCCCGATGGCCAAGCCACAAATCAAGGTAATGCTCGCGCTGCTGGTGGCGGAAGTGCTGGCGATGATCGAAATCACCATGATCTACTCGGCTATGCGCTACCTGGTTCAGGAGTTTGGCAGTCCCGAGGCCATCGGCTGGACCATCACCGGGTTTCTGCTGGCCTCGGCGGTGTCCGCCGCCCTGTTTGGTCGCCTCGGGGATATCTACGACCGCAAGCGGCTGTTGCTTATCGTCATCGCCTTGAGCGTGGTCGGCTCGCTGATCGCCGGCAGCTCATCCGTGCTCGCCGGCGTGGTGGTGGGCAGGACCATACAGGGTTTCGCCGGCGCCATCTTCCCGCTGTGTATCGGTATCCTGCGGGAAAACATCGAGCCCCGGGCCCTGCCCATGTACATCGGCGTGCTGAGCGCGGTGATGACGGTATCGGCGGGCATGGGGATGTTGCTCGGCGGGGTGATCGTCGACCATCTTAGCTGGCACTGGATTTTCTATGTCACGGCGCTGATCGGCGTCCTGGCCTGGCTGGCTGTCTATTTCGTCGTGCCCTCCACCAAGCTCCGCGAGCCCGAGCCCGGCATCAACTTCCTGGGCGGCATTCTCTTTGCCCCCGCCGTGGTGTGCCTGATTCTCGCGGTCACCCGGGTACAGGAGTGGGGTTGGACCAACCCTTATACCCTGACGACCTTTTTCGTCGGCATGATCTTGCTGCTGGCCTGGGGGAGGAGCGAGCTGCGGGCGAAAATCCCGCTGCTTAATATTCGCCTGTTGCTGGAACGGGAGATCCTCTTTGCCAATGTGGCGACCGTATTGTTCGCCCTGAGCTGGATGCAGTTTGGTCAGACCTGGTCGCTGTTGTTGCAACAACCCAGCGAGACGGGGGCCGGGCTCGGCTTCTCCGCCTCCCTCGCCGGGTTGATCATGCAGCCGCAGACCCTGATGGCCCTAGTGGGCGGACCCCTGGCGGGGTGGTGCATGGTTCGCTACGGGGTGCGGTTCAGCATCGCCACGGGGGCGCTGGTGCTGGGGTCGGCATGGGTCGCGGCGATACTCAAGCACGACACCATTGCCTTTATCGTCTTGCTGATGGTGGTGATGGGGCTCTCCAGTTCCTTCCTGGTGTCCCTGATGGTGTCCAGTGTCGCCCGGGCGGCGCCGGCCCACCGCACCAGCGAAGCCATCGGCATTCTCACCCTGATCCGCACCATCGCCAACAGCGTGGGGGCCATCGTGGTGTTCTACCTCCTGGGCTCCTCCACCGTCACGGGTCCGGATGGCCGCGCCCAGTTTCCCGACGCCCTGGCCTACAACACCACCATGACCTATATCGCCGCCGTCACCTTCCTGATCGCACTGCTGTATATCTTCTTCTACAGGCACAAGCCCAGCCCCGATGCCAACTCCACTGCCAGCCCCACTGCCAGCCCAGTCGCGGATGCCGGGCAGCCGGGCAAGGCACCTCTTTAGGGAAGCCCAGGCCGTGGGCTATACAGCGGATTTTCGTCAATGAGCCGCGCACTTCCCGAGCGGCGCCGCGGGCCGCCGGCGGCGCCCGAGCTGGCCAAGCTGCGCGGTCTGGTTGGCGCCGCCTCGGACCGCTACCCGTTGCACGGGGAGGTGACAAACAGGCAACAGGACATCGGCGGGGTTCGTTGCGTGGTGCTCGAGCCGGCGCGTGTCGAGGGTCAGATCCTGTATTTTCACGGCGGCGGCTTTCGCATGGGAAGTCCGCTCATCGCCGCCGGGTTCGCCTCCCGGATTGCCGCCGCGGCCCGCTGTCGGGTGGTGCTACCCTTCTACAGCCTGGCTCCGGAGCATCCGTTTCCCTGTGCCCTGCTCGACGGCGAGGCGGTGCTGGACAGCCTGGCGCGGGACTGCCCCCTGCTGGTTGCCGGTGACTCCGCCGGGGGGAATCTGGCGGCGGTGCTCGGCCGTGGCCATGCCCGGGAGATTGCCGGGGTGTTTCTGCTGTCCCCCTGGCTCGATCTGCGGGTGACAGCCCGGAGTTACCACTGCAATGCCGCCAGTGACGGGCTGTTTTCCCGACAGGCGGCCGGCGAGGCCGCGCGGCTTTATTTGCAGGGCCATTCAGCCAGTGATCCCGATGTCTCGCCCCTGTTGGGGGAATTGCGGGGCATGCCGGAAGTGTTGATCGCAACCGGCAGTGGCGAGGTGTTGCTGGATGACTCCCTGGCTTTCGCCAGGGAACTCGCCGGGCACCAGCGCGGGGTATCGCTGCATGTGTTGGCCGGAATGAAGCATGTGGCGGCCACCCTCGAACCCCGTGGGCGCGACACGGACACCGTTGTCCGGCTAGTCACCAATTTCGTCCGGGAGGTGCTCGGGGGCGTTGGCGCCACTTCCCAGGCCGCCTCGCCCCGCGGCCAGGGATGTGGCGATATAACCAGTGACTGAAACACTGCCATGAAGGAAACCCGGGTTCAGCAGCCAGGGGGCATGCGCAACCTGTCGAGGTCCGCCACCCGCGCCTTGGACATCCTGGAATATTTCGCCCTGGTGGGGCGGCCCTTGCGCGCCATCGAGATTGCCCAGGCACTGGGTTTTTCCACTTCCAGCACGGACCAATTGCTGAAAACCCTGGTGGATTCCGCCTACCTGATGTTCGATGGCGGCAACAAGCTCTACTACCCTTCGCCGCGGTTGGTGAACTTCGGCGCCTGGTTGTCAGCCAATTATTTTGGCGGTGACCGTATCTGTCGCCTGTTGCAGGCCTTGCACCAGCAAACCGGCCACATTGTCACCCTGTCCCTGCGTTGCGGCGGATCGATGCAGATCGTCGATTTCATCGAGCCCGCCAGCCATGCCGGTGCGGTGAGGAGGGGGTCGCGGGTTCCCATCATCGACTCCATCATTGGCACGGCCTATCTTTCCCTGCACGGCGAGCGGGAAGCGGTGGGCATCATCGAGCAGATTGTCGGCGGGGCTGGCGAGCGGCTGACAGTCTCCAAGCTGCGACAACTGCTCGAGCGGGTGGCCCTGGCACGGACTCAGGGGTTCGTGTCCGGCCCCGCGGTCTTTGACGGTGCCCCCTGGGCCCTGGCGGTGGGGTTGCCCCTTCCCGAATCCGGCATGAAGCTGGTGTTGGGCATGGCCAGCGCGGCCCCCGCCGCTCTCCCTGGCGACACCTTCCCTGACGACACCCTCCTTGACGACATCTGCCCTGACGAGCAGGCGTTGATGCCAGTGATCGAAAAAACCATCGATCACTGGCTGCAATCCTGAGGTCGGGTGCCGACCGATAAGCAGCTTACTTCAGCGTCATCTGGCCCAGAGCTTCTCTCAGGTCAGGCCGTACAGCCGTTCGGCGCGCTTGCAGACGATTTCGTCCACCTCGTCGGCGGGAATGCCGGCAAAATCCCGCTCGATCACCTTCAGGGAATTGGGGAAGGTGGTTTCGGAGTGGGGGTAGTCCGAGGACCACATGATGTTCCTGCCCCCCGGCTGGTTCCTGTTGAGAATCCCCTCCCGGTCATGGATGAAGGAGGCATGGACATTGCGGTCCATGAAGAAGCTGGGCTTCTCCGTCAATGGGCTGTCCGTCCAGAAGCGCTGCCGCTCCCAGGTACGATCCATGTACTCCGCCATCCACGCCATCCAGCCCACGCCGCTCTCGACGATGGCGAGCCGCAACCGGGGAAAGCGCTGGAACACGGCGCCGTAGATCAGGATGGCCACCGGCTCCGCCATGGCGAGCTTGCTCATCACCAGATCCGGGAGAAAGTGCTTTTTATCACCGAAGCGGGGGATGCGCCCCCCCAGGTGCATGGTCAGGGTAAGGTCCAGCTCGGTGACCACTTCCCAGAGGCGGTCGTACTCAGGGTCGATGTAGCTGCGCTCGCCGCCGGGGTTGCCGGTGAGGGCCGAACCCTGGCCGGCGGCAATGGCCTTGACGGTGGCGTTGGTGCTGATGCCGTCACCGGACTGGGGGAAGGCGGGGATATTGACGGTGCGAAAGCCCAGGGCCGCCAGTTCCCGCAGCATGGCGATGGTTTCGTCCAGATCCCGCATGGGTACATAGCCCACCGGCACCAGCCGCTTGCGGTCCTTGCCGGCATAATCCCACACCCAGCGGTTGTAGGCGTCGAAACTGGCGATATAGAGCTCCGGGTTGGAGGTGCCCAGAGGTCCACCGCCAAACATGACCGCGGCATCCATGCCATCGATATCCATATCCTCCAGGCGAATTTCCGGCAGCCAAACCGGGCGCATTTCCGAGCGCTTGCCGAACATCTTGTAGTCCTTGCCCTCGCGGCCAGCCTGGTTGGAAATCATCCGCACGGGTCGTCGATTGCCCTCGAACACGATCCAGTCGTGCTCTTCTCCCTCTTCCACGAAGGGGGCGAGATCCCGCAGGTGGGCGGGGAGGTAGTCCTTCCACATCTCGTAGGGCGGGTCGATATGGGCGTCGGCATCGACGATGCGCCGCTTGGTCCCCTTGTGGGATACCGGGCTGGTGTTGCTGGATACGCTGGCAGTCTGTGACACGCGCTTACCTCCTGGGAAGTGACCCCGTTCAGGGAAGATCACAAAGTCATTATAGAAACACTTTATAAGCCATTTAGTTCTTTAAAAGAAACTAAAGTTCTGTAAATGGAATTTATGCAGGTTTGCTCCCTGTGTCAAGTAAAGAGTTGACAGTCAAGAGTTGGCCGTGTCTCGCGACCTTTGCCCAGCTTGCCCAACTGGCAGCCAAGGCGGCATGACAGCCCCGGAAAAAGTGTGTAAAGGCGTGAAAAAGGCCTTTCAATGAAGCGGAAGAGTGGATAATATTGGACCATAAGTTCGTAATAAGGAACTTGTTGTCTGTTGATCTCCGTGCCTCCTGGTGTCCGCCGAGTGTGGAAGCCGTCCACCGGTCGAAGCCCTGTACAGGGGGAGGGCCATGAAAAATCAGCCGTAAGTACTGTGGACCGTAAGAACTGTGGACCGTAAGTGCTGTGGACCGTAAGTACACTGGAGTAAGTACCGTGCACGATAGTCGGATTAACTGCCTTGCGGTTTTTTCCATGGATAGCAGGGCCGGAGACGACGGGACAACCTGTCCCTGGTCGTATAACGACGGCAATGACAATTTTGCCCAAAGACATTTTTGCAACACATAACCAGAAGAGGCCAGACCAATGAAAACAATGCGTAGATCCGCCCTGTATATGGCAACGGCGCTGGGGGTTGTGACCGCCATCCCGGCCATTGCCCAGACCACCAGTCCCGGCAGGGCCATGCTCCTGGAGGAAGTGATCGTCACGGCGCGGCGCCGCGAGGAGCGGCTCCAGGATGTGCCAATCTCCATGACGGTGTTCAACCAGCAGGATGTCAGCAATTTCAATATCGTCAACTCCGGGGATCTCGCCAATTACACCCCCTCCCTGTCCGTCAATAACCGCTTTGGCGCGGAGAACACCACGTTCTCCATTCGCGGTTTTACCGAGGAACTGCGCACCACCGCTTCGGTGGGGGTGTACTTTGCCGAGGTGGTCGGGCCACGGGGTGCCAACAGCACGTCCTCGGGCAATGGCGCGGGCCCCGGCGCGTTCTTCGACCTGCAGAATGTTCAGGTGCTCAAGGGCCCCCAGGGCACCCTGTTCGGTCGCAATACCACCGGTGGCGCCATACTGATCACTCCCCAGAAACCCACCGAGGAGTTCGAGGGTTACCTGGAGGTTTCCGCGGGCAACTTCGACATGCGCCGACTTCAGGCCGTGCTCAATGTACCCATCAGCGACAGCGTGCGGCTGAGGCTGGGGGTGGACGACCACCAGCGGGATGGTTTCCTCAAGAACGAGGGCACCGTTGGGCCCAAGGACATGGCCGACCTGGATTACACAGCGTTCCGCGCCAGCCTGGTGGTGGACATTACCGACCAGTTGGAAAACTACACCATTTTCAACTACACGGACTCCAGCAACAACGGCAGCGCGGGTCTGTTATTGGCCTGCTTCCCCGACCCCACCTTCCGTTTCGCCGGCTTCTGTCAGCAGCAACTGCCCACCATGAGCGGGGATTTCCACGGTTTCAAGACCAACCGGCCAGCATCCAAATCCGACATGGAACAGTGGCAGATCATCAACAATCTGACCTGGGAGGTGAGCGATACCCTCACCGTCAGGAATATCCTCTCCTACACCGAGTTGGAAACCCAGCTGCTCGGCCAGGTGTTCAGCACCAACTTCTTCAGTCCGGTACACGGGGGTCCTTTTTCGCTAACTTCCGCCGACTCCTCGGGGGTTCCCACCACGGCCCAGAATACCTTCGTGGCGGAGCTGCAGTTTTTAGGCACGGCCATGGATGAGCGGCTCGACTGGCAGGCGGGCCTGTATTACGAGAGGAGCAAGCCCGACGGCTGGTCCGGCAACTCCCCGGTGCGGCTGCTGGATTGCCAGACATCCGCGGGGCTGGACCCCGCCAATTGGGCGTGTCGCGCCGCCGTGCCCCAGGGAGCGGCCATTACCCGCCAGTTGGGCAAGGTGGACTACGACAACCGGGCTGTCTACGGCCAGGCCACCTACGAGATCGCCGACAACCTGAAGCTGACCGCCGGTCTGCGTTATACCTGGGATAAAACCAGCGGCACCGCCCGGACGATCAACTACACCGGATTTCCACTGATGGCCTATGGCCCTCCCACCAATGTGGCGTGCATCAGCCCCCTGGGCAGCCTGCCTGACTGCGCGGTGCGGCTCGGCACCAAGAGCGACGAACCCACCTGGGTGGTTGGCCTCGATTACTTTCCCATGGAAGATGTGATGCTGTACGCCAAGTACTCCAGGGGCTACCGCCAGGGCAATGTCAATCTGTTCGGCGCCCCCGGCTTCCAGGTCCACGACCCCGAGCAACTGGATACCTACGAAATCGGCGCCAAGACCACCTTCCATGCCCCGGTCCCCGGCACTTTCAACATTGCCCTGTTCTATAACGATCTGAAGGACATGCAGTTGCAGACTGGGTTCGCCGGCATCGTCAACACCACCGGCATCCTCAACGCCGGCAAGGCGGTGATGCAGGGCGTGGAAGTGGAGGCTGGCTTCAACCTGTTCGAAGGTTTCAACCTGCAATTGGGTTACGCCTACCTGGATACCGAGATCAAGCGGGTGGCGCCGCCTCCGCCTCCGCCTCCCGGGTTGATGATCATCCCGGCGGCGGTGGAGGGAGACCCCACCCCCTGGTCCCCCAAGAACAAGTTGACCGCCACCGCCTCCTACCAGTTGCCGTTGCCCGCCGAGGTGGGTGATGTCACCGTGGCGCTGAACTACACTTATGTGGACAAGCAGCTGGTGTCCACCGGGTCGCCCTTCGGCGTGCTGCCCTCCTACGAGCTATTCAATCTCAGCGCCAACTGGGATCGTATTGGCGGCAGCAATTTCGACGCGGCGCTGTTTGCCACCAACCTCTTCGACAAGAACTACTTTGCCACTGTCTACGGCAACTACCTGAGCTTTGGCGCCGAGTTCTACAACCCCGGTCCGCCGCGCATGTTCGGCGCCCGTGTGAAGTACAACTTCTAGTCATGAGCCGCGACAGCGGCGCCACGCACCGCCATCGGCCAACAGCCGATGGCGGTTTTTTTTGGGTGCGAGTTCTTTGTGTGGGCCGCTAGACTCCCACGACCCCACCATCCTCCCGGGTAATCACCAGGGTGGCGGATCGCGGTATCGGTCCGGTCGGGTCCGCCCTCTCCGGCGCGTCCCCGGGATGGCGATACACGGCCCCGCTGTCAGGCCAGTTACTGGTGTAACCCAGGGTAGCGCTGGAGCGGTCCCCGGGGTGCTGGACATTCACGAACAGGGTGCGACCATCCGGGGTGGCGGTGATGCCGGTGATCTCCTGGTCGTTGGGACCGGTCAGAAAGCGACGGATCTCTCCGCTGGTGGGGTTGGCGGCCAGCATCTGGTTGGCGCCGAAGGGACCCTCGTGCAGTTGATCGCCGCTCATGTCGGTCTGGATCCACAGAATGCCCGAGACCGGGTCCAACCACAGCCCATCCGGGCTGGCGTGGATATTGTCGGCGGTCAGGGATGGCCCTCCCGCGGACGGCAAAACCTGGCTGTCGTCCTCCGTGCCGGCCAACAGAAAAATATCCCAGTCGAAGCGCGTGCCGGTGGAGTCCGC
>JBJHDJ010000083.1:0-8772 GCA_050486485.1 Porticoccaceae bacterium | reverse complement strand
AGGCTAGCGTTTACAAAGCGCAGCTTTGTGCGCAGCCGAACGCACGCAATCTTTGATTGCGGGCCGGACCCCGGAGGGGGGTTTACGGCGTGTCTCGAAAACGCTCCCCCGGGATGCCGACCGGGCTACGAAGTCCGAAATGCACTAAATCAGTGCCACTGAGACCAGACGCCACTCTGGGAGTAGCCGATCACACCGGCATGACGAACAGACGGGAGAGCCTGCGGGGCAAATGTCGACTGCGAGGCGGCCTTCAGCAGGGACATGCCAGGCACCCACCGTGCGCCAGCTCCACCGCGTTATACTGGCCGACGAAACCCGGTTCCACTGACACGCAGCAGAAATGGCCGAACCTTCCGACAACAGCACCGATAGCGAGGGCAAAGCCACTGGCGGCAAATCCCTTCGCGACAGGGCATCCCGCGCCGCCAGGGCGCTGGTGGACTCGACTGCGACGGCGCTGCGCCAGGCCTTCGGCCGCGTCACCGGCAAGGCGGGTGACGACGATACCCCCGGGGGCGGCATGCCAGACTCGCAACAACAGGCGCGGCTGGCGGAGATCGCCCGGGAATCGGCGCCCATCATCTGGCTGCTGGGCAAGACCGGCTCGGGCAAGACCTCCGCCATCGCCGCCCTGACCGGCGTCGCCCACGGCGAGATCGGCACTGGCTACCAACCTTGCACACGCACCGCGAGCCTCTACGATTTCCCCTCCGACACGCCACTGATCCGCTTCCTCGATACCCGGGGCCTGGACGAGCCCGGCTACGACCCCTCCGAGGATCTGGAATGGCACCAATCCCAGGCCCACCTGATCATGGTGGTGATGCGCGCCGGCGACCCGGCCCAGGACCATGTGGTGAAGGCCGTGGCCGCCGCCCGCAAGGCCCAGCCTCGGTGGCCGGTGGTGGTATTGCACAGCGCTCTCCACGACCTGTACCCGGCCAATGCCGACCACCCCCCGGATTACCCCTACAGCGGTGGCGACGAGGATCTTGCCAACCCCGCCATCCCGGCCACCCTGCGCAACGCCATCGCCCACCAACGCCAGTTGTTCGCCAAGCTGAAGGGAGAGCCGCCCCTGTTCGTGGCGGTGGACTTTACCCGGGCAGTGGATGGCTTCACCCCCGCCCACTTCGGCCGCGAGGCCCTGATCGACGCCCTGCTGCGCACCGCCCCCGAGGCCCTGCGGTTGTTGGTGCAAATCAGGCTGCGGGATGAAAGCGGCAGCGGCGACGAGGAGAGCCGCCGTCTCAACACCCGCATCCTCTACTGGGCGGCGGCCGCCAGCGCCGTGGGAGCCGCCCCCGTGGTGGGACTGGCCACCGTGCCGGCGGCGCAGCTTGCCATGCTGGCCTCCCTGGGCAGAAGTCATGGCATCGAGTGGAACAGACAGGAGCTCTCCGCCCTGCTGGGGATGTTGGGGGTGGCCATCGTCGCCAGCCAGGGGGGGCTGCTGGCCCTGCGCCAACTGGCCAAGCTGGGGGCCTGGCTGATCCCCCTGGCCGCCGCCAAGGACTACGCGGTGACCTATGCCCTGGGGCGCGCCGCCTGTGTCTACCTGGAGGCCAGACGGGACCACGGCGCGGCGGACGCCGACCAGGTGAAGGCGGTGTTCGTGAGCAGCCTCAAGGAAGCCTTTAGCGGCAGCGGAGAGCCACCCCGGTGATGGCCCTGTTGCGCCTCTATTGGCGAGAGTTGCTGCGGTTGCTGGTGCTGGCCCTGCCGCTGGTGATACTGGCCCTGCTGGGCTTGCTGTGGCTGGTGGAGCGGGGTCTGTTGCTGCCCGCCGTCGCCGCGGGTGCGCTGCTGGGTTTCATGCTGCTGGCCCCCACCTGGATCTGGCGCCGCGCGACCCATGTCCCCGAAGACGCTGGTGCCCGGGCGGATGCCCCCTGGTCCCCCGCCGAGGAGGCCGCCTGGGACAAGGTGCGGACCCTGGCGGGGGAGGCGCAGAGCAAGCCGCCGGAAACCACCGACGAGATGACCCGGCTTGCCCGCCGGGTGGTGGAATGCGTCGCCAACGAACTCCACGGCAACTCGAAGAACCCCTGGGCCAACTTCACCTTTCCGGAGATCCTGCTGGCCCTGGAAACCACCGCCCACAACCTGCGCCACTCCGCCCTGGCCCGCGTTCCCGGCGCCGAGGCCATCACCCTCGCCCACCTGCTGGCCATCCACGAGGCCTACCGCACCTGGAAGCCCGCCGCCGAGGTCCTGTGGAATGTCTACCGGGTGGCGCGCCTGCTGGCCAACCCGGTGCAGGCGGCCATTCAGGAAGCGAGTCAGAAGGCGCAGGGATCGGCGGCGGCCGCCACCCGGGACTTCCTCGGCGGCGTGCTGGCCCGTTCCCTGGTGGAAGAGCTGGGGCGCTCCACCATCAACCTCTACGGTGGCCGCTACCGCCTGTCCGCCGGAGAAGCCCTGCGGGTACTTAGCGAAGGCACCCGGGAACCGGACGCGCCAGTCACTGTTCGCATCCTGCTGGCGGGGCAGGTCAATGCCGGCAAATCCTCCCTCGCCAACGCCCTGCTGGGGGCCGTCCAGGCACCGGTGTCGGAAGTTCCCACCCCCGGCGACACCCGCGAGTTCCGCACCGCGCCCGACTCCCCCATCGACCTGGTGATTCTCGACAGCCCGGGGCTGACGGCCACTGGCCGCGAGCTGGATACCCTGATGGGCCAGCTCGACACCGCGGATCTGATTCTGTGGGTGGCCCAGGCCACCAAGCCGGGACGGCAGGTGGACACCACCGCCCTCGATGAAATCCGCCGCCACTTCCAGGCCAACCCGGCGCGGCGCCCGCCCCCCATGGTGCTGGCGATGACCCATAGCGACAAACTCAGTCCCGCCCGGGAATGGTCGCCCCCCTACGACCTCGACCACCCCGCCACCGCCAAGGCCGTCGCCATGGCCGACGCCCTGGACCATGTCGGTGTCACCCTCGGCTTCGACCGCGAGCCGAGGGTGCCCGTCGCCCTGCCCCCGGGAGAGGAACCCTACAACCTGGACGCCCTGTGGGCGGCCATCGGCGCCAGCCTGAAGGATGCCCAGCTCACCGCCCTGGACAGAACCCTCAAGCAGCGCGGCGGATTCAGCCTGGCGAGAACCTTTGCCCAGTGCCGGGAGGGAGGAAGATTTTTGCTGGGTGAAATATGGACATCCCGAGACAGTGGCTCAAGACAGTGAACTGGCAGGAAACATCGCCAGAAAATCGCCAACATCCCCTGGCTGTACTAGGCTCAATGGCACTGATTTAAGCCATTTCGGACTTCGTCGCCCGGTCGGCATCCCGGGGGAGAGTTTTCGAGACACGCCGTAAACCCGTCCCTGGGGGCTCGACGGCGCCATCCCTGGCGCCGACGGTCTCGAAAACTCTCCCCCGGGACACCGCCCTACTACCGTAGAGGGGCTTAAGTCAGTGCCATTCGTACTAGGCTTGTCATTGGGCGGCATCCAAGCTATCAGGGAGGTAACCCATGCAACCAACAACGATGAACTTCTCATCCCTCATGTCCCTATGGATCCTGACGCTGGCATTCGCACTGCCAGCCCCAGCCTTCGCGGAACAGCAACAGGCACTGTTTTTCACCCACGATGATCCGCGCCTCGAATGGGGTCCGTGCCCCGGCTTCTTTCCCCAGGGCTGCGCCATCGCCGTTCTCCACGGGGACCCCACCGAACCCAACGCCGATATTTTCTTCAGGGTTCCAGCCAATGCCGAGCTGCCCAAGCACTGGCACACTTCCGCGGAGCGGATGGTGCTGGTTTCCGGGAAACTGCATCTGACCTTCGAGGGGCAGGACTCCCAGGCCATCCAGCCAGGAACCTATATCTACGGCCCCGCCAAGCTGGCCCACAAGGGTCGCTGCGCGGCGGGCGACCCCTGTGTGCTCTTCATTGCCTTCGAAGAGCCTGTCGACGCCGTACCCGGCGACACACACTGAAATCCATCATGCCGCTCCGCCAGCTATCCAGCGCCGGGGCCGCCCGACGCTGGGTGGTCTCGGCGCAATGTCCCGTCATCGCGCTTACCAACCTCTGACATGGGATCTGTCCACCGGGCTGCCCGGAAAGACCTCCTGCAATTCCACGATATTGCCGTCCGGGTCGCGCATGTAGACCGAGCGCAATCCCACCCCTTCCAGGGACTGTGGCTCGGACAGAAACTCCACCCCCGCTGACTTGAGCCGCAGGTATTCGCCATCGATATCCGTGACATCGAAGGCGATATGGCGGATGCCCACATCCCATGGTTGACTGACGCGCGCCGCGCCGGGGACGGGATTTTCGTAACAGAACACCTCGATGCGAAGATTGCCCGCGGACAGCTGCGCCACCCACACCCGTGCCCCGGGCGCCCCGACGATGCGTTCGAAGCCCGGCAACATGCCGGGTTCCACCAGGGCCCTGGACAACAGCGGCAGGCCGAGCAGATCGCGATAGAAGCCCAGAAACCGCTCCAGGTCGGCGGTGGACAGGGAGATATGGTGGGTTCCGTTGATCACGGATCAACCCGCCCGGTGGCTCTGGCCGCAAATGCGATCCACCTCCGCCAGTTCTTCCTTGTCGAGGCGCCATACCTCGGCGGTGGCGACATTCTGTTCCAATTGCCCCAGCTTGCTGGCGCCACCGATGACACTGCAAATGAGTGGGTTTGACAGCAGCCAGGAGATGGCCAGCTCCAGCAGCGAGTGACCGCGGGTTTCGGCAAAATCGCGCAGGGCGTCCACCATGGCCAGGTTGGCATCGGTGAGGTAGCGGTTGCCGGTATTCCAGGTATTTTTGGCCAGGCGGGTTTCGGCGGGGATGTCGCCGGAGCGGAACTTGCCGGTCAGCAGGCCGTTGGCCAGGGGCGCATAGGGCATCAGCGCCACCTGGTACTCCTTCAGGGCAGGCATCAGGCTCCTGTCCAGATCCCGCTGGGCCAGGGAGTATTCGTTCTGGGAGACGATAAACTCGTGCAGCCGGTCACTCCTGGAAATCCACTTGGCCTCCACCAGCCGCCAGGCGGGGATATTGGAGCATCCGATGTAGCGGGCCTTGCCGGCGCTGACGATATCGTCCAGGGCCCGCAGGGTTTCCTCCATGGGGGTGGACCAGTCCGGCCAGTGCAGCATGTAGATATCGATGTAGTCGGTGTTGAGCCTCCTCAGACTGGCGTCGATCTCCTTGATGATGCCGGCCCGGGAGGTATTGGTGCCGCCGCTCCCCGCCGGAATGGGAACACCGAATTTGGTGACGATGGCCACATCCTGGCGACGGGAGCCCAGGGCCTTGCCGAGTATCGTCTCCGACTCGCCCCCCTTGACGCCGTACACAGGGGCCGTGTCGTACAGGGTGACACCCAATTCCAGGGCGCGGTGGATGATGGCGCGGGAGCTTTCCTCGTCCATGGTCCAACCGAAATTGTTGCAGCCGAGGCCGACAGCCGACACTTTCAGGCCGGATTTTCCGATATTGCGCATTTCCATGGTGACATCCTCAACGTGGTGCGACCCGGCAAACGCCGGGGGATATGAATTATCGACAGTTTTCCAAGCGCTGGCGCGCCCGCTCGAACCATTGCAACAGCCGCCGGTTGCCCGGGTCAATGGCCAGATCGAAACGCCCTGCAAAGTCCAGCACGCAAAAGAGCTGAATATCCACCAGGGTAAAGCGCTCCCCGCAAATCCAGCCACCTTCCAACACTTGGGTATTCATCAATTGGTCATCCAGCCAGGCGAGGTTCTGGCGGGCGATGATTTTGAAATCTTCCACGGCGTCGGGCATGCAGTGCATGAGGCCCTGATAGTAGAACAGTCCCGCGGAATACTTGAACGCCTGCGCCACCGGTTCGGCGATCAGCAGATCAGTGCGGCGCAACCACATGCGGGTCTCGGCGCGCTGTTCCGGAGTTTCCCCTATCAGGGCGGGCGCGGGGTAAAGCTCCTCCAGGTACTCGCAGATCGCCGTGGTCTGGCTGATGCACTGGCCACCGTCAAGCTCCAGCACGGGAAGCTGGCCGAGGGGGTTTTTAGCCAGGAACCCGGAGGCGCGATTTTCCCCCGCGGCGATATCGACCCACACCGTGGGAATATCGATGCCCTTTTCGGCAAGGAACAATCGCACGACGCGGGGATTGGTGCCCTGACTGGTGTATAGCTGCATGGAATTGGAGACTGGCGGCCCATGGGAGTGAGCGAGTATCGACAATACCCGGTTAGCTTTCAATGATTGCGCGGGTAACGCCACGGCCCCAGCGTGGCGTTTTCCGGAACCGACGCGGGTCTGCCGCTTGCCGAGACTGGCGAGTCATGGGCCTTGACCCGCCAAGCGGTCGTGCCCCTCGCGGATGTACAAAATTTCAACAAAGGGGGTAAAATCGCCGCCCCATGCATCACCGGCCTCGCCCTGCAAGCGGGTGCCAGGAGAATCCACCATGAGCCAACCGCTCAAGCCAGAACTGTTGTCCCCCGCCGGGACGGCGAAAAACATGCGCTATGCCTTCGCCTACGGTGCCGATGCGGTCTACGCCGGTCAGCCCCGCTACAGCCTGCGGGTGCGCAACAACGAATTCAACCATCTCGACATCATGGCCGACGCCATCGCCGAGGCCCACGCCCAGGGCAAGCAGTTCTATATCGCCAGCAATATTTCACCCCACAACAACAAGGTGAAAACCTATCTGCGGGACATGGAAGAAGTCATCGCCATGCAACCGGACGCCCTGATCATGGCGGACCCGGGGCTGATCATGCTGGTGCGGGAAAAATGGCCGGACATGCCCATTCACCTGTCGGTACAGGCCAACGCGGTCAACCATGCCTCGGTGAAGTTCTGGGGGCGGCAGGGGGTCAGTCGGGTGATCCTGTCCCGGGAGCTGTCCATGGAGGAAATCGGCGAGATTCGCGAGGAATGCCCGGACATGGAACTGGAAGTGTTTGTCCACGGGGCCCTGTGCATCGCCTACTCCGGTCGCTGCCTGCTGTCCGGCTACATGAATCACCGCGACCCCAACCAGGGAGCCTGCACCAACGCCTGCCGCTGGAAGTACCAGGCACACGAGGCGGTGGAGACGGAGACCGGTGATATCGTCCCCACCAACGCCGCCGTGCGCGCCGCCCAGGTGTGGACGCCGGACGACAGCCCGCCACGGCTGGAGGGCAGCCTGGACGATGGCCGCGGCGACGACGCGCCGGTATTCCTGCTCCAGGAACAGAACCGCCCCGGCGAGCTGATGCCCGCCTACGAGGACGAGCACGGCACCTACATCATGAACTCCAAGGACCTGCGCGCCGTGCAGCATGTGCCGCGATTGGTAGAGATGGGCATCCACTCCCTGAAAATCGAGGGACGCACCAAGTCTCACTACTATGTGGCGCGCACCGCCCAGGTGTACCGGCGCGCCATCGACGAGGCGGTGGCGGGACGCGACTTCGACATGGAGCTGATGGCGCAACTCGATCACCTGGCCAACCGCGGCTATACCGAGGGCTTCTACCGCCGCCATGTGCCGGAGCACTACCAGAACTACCGGCAGGGTGTCTCCACCAACCCCAACCAGCAGTTCGTCGGCGAGGTGCGGGAAATCGACAATGAGCGGGGCTGGGCCACCATCGAGGTGAAGAACCGTTTCGAGACCGGCGACACCCTGGAGCTGATCACGCCATCCGGCAACCTGAGTTTTGCCCTGCAAGCCATGGAAAATCGCGATGGCATCGCCGTCGGCGCGGCACCGGGTTCCGGCCATACGGTGCGCATTCCCCTGCCCCACCCCCTCGCCGCGGAAGATTCCAGCTATGCGATGCTGATGCGCCATATCGCCTGACCGCTGGCCACCGGGAGCTGGACAACCACGCGCCAGATCCCGCCCGCGACCCTTGCACCCTGGCCCCTGGTTGCGCAAACTGCCCCCTCCGCAAGAAACGGATGCCCCCGATGCCGAGATTGATTCTGCTGTTGCTGGTGCTGTTCGGCGCCTGGTATGGATGGCGGCGCCTGCAGTCCATGACAGCACAGGAACGCCGTCGCGCCCTGTGGGTGTGGGGCTCGGCGGCCCTGGTGATGGTTACCCTGGGACTGGTGGCCACCGGCCGCATGCACTGGGTGGGGGCCGTGATCGCCGCCCTCATTCCGCTGCTCAAGTTTGGCATTGCCATGCTGCTGCAAGCCCTGCCCCTGCTGCGCATCTGGGGGCGCAAACGCGGCCCCTCCCGGGTGAAAACCGCGGGCCTGGAGGTGGTGTTCAACTTCGCCACCGGTGAGGCCGATGGCGAGCTGTTCACCGGCCCCCATGGCGGCCGGCGCCTCGGGGATCTCGACGAGGACCAGCTTCGCGAGCAGTTCGACTATTTCCAGGCCAACGACCGCCAGTCCGCCCTGCTGCTACGGGCCTATCTGCTCAAGCGAGGGTTTGCCGGCTACGGCACCGGGGACGGCGCCAGCGGCAGCCGCGCCGTGGCACAACAGGAAATGGGCGAGGAGCAGGCCTTTCAGATACTGGGCATCAAGCCCGGCGCCAGCCGCGACGACATCGTCAAGGCCCACAAGCGGCTGATCCAGAAACTCCACCCCGACCGGGGCGGCAACGACTACCTGGCGTCGATGATCAATGCCGCCAAGGATCGACTGCTCGGGTAATTGAAGGGTATCTCTATCACGCAGAAGCCAAGGGTAGGGTCTGACGCGAATGGCACTGACTTTAAGGCATTTCGGACTTCGTAGCCCGGTCGGCGTCCCGGGGGAGAGTTTTCGAGACACGCCGTAAACCCATCCCTGGGGGCTCGACGG
>JBJHDJ010000082.1:0-8829 GCA_050486485.1 Porticoccaceae bacterium | reverse complement strand
GCTGGATCCGGTCTCGGCATTTTCCGCCATCGGTAGTGAAAACCTGGGACAAAATGCAGTGCGGCTGATCGTGCAGCACTGCAAGCGCGCTGGCGTCACCCTTGTGCTCACCAGCCTCATCGACCAACTTGCCAACAGCAACGAGATGTCCAAGGCCCATGTCTCCACGCTGGCCGACAACTGGCTTCATCTGTCCTATCTCATCAACGGCGGCGAACGCAACCGCGCCCTGTCCGTCGTCAAATCCCGTGGCACCGGCCATTCCAACCAGGTGCGGGAACTGATCCTTGACGACCAGGGTATTCGCCTCGAAACGGTATACACCGAGGAAGGGGAGGTGCTGATGGGGGCGCTGCGCTGGCAACGGGAACAGCGCAGCCGCAGGGAACAGCAAGCGGAAAGGGCCCGAATGGATCGCCATTACCTCCAGACGACAATGGAGAAGGAAGACCTCGCCCTGCGTATCTCCCAATTGCAGCAGCAACTCCAGGAAAAGGAGCGCCTACTGACAAGCATCGCCGCGGAAGCCCTCGAGACAGAAGCCGGCGAATCCTCACGCCGGCGGTCTCTCGCCGACATGCGCGCCGCCACCCCACGAACGCCCGGCGACCCCGAAAACCACGCCGTTCCCCGCAACGCCAAGTCGGGCAACTCCAAGCCCCGCGGCGCCAAACAAGGTAAAGGGAGCCGCCAATGATCAGCGATGATTCCGTTTTGAAACCGCCTATCAGCCTGACTTTTTATGTGGCCGGCGATGGTTACTTCTCCCGGCAGGCGAAGGACAACCTGGATACACTTGTCACCTGGATCAAGGAAACAAAAGAGGTCGACCTCAAGGTGATCGATGTCACCAGGAACCCCGAGGCGGCTCTATCGGAGGGTGTCTTCACCACACCCACCCTGATTGCCTCCCTGGGCGATGTTCGCCTGCGGTTTATTGGCGACCTCAGCGAACATGACAAGGTCATCACCGCGCTGAAGGGCAACTGAGCCTGGGTTCGACGGGGATTGCACGCCCAACGGGCCGGCACATTCGGATGCAACCGCCTCCCTGTGATGTCAAGGCGGTGAATCCAACCACTCTACCCAGGTTGCCAGGCCAGCAGGCGCTGCCCGGCCTGCACCGGCTGACGGAGGATATTTTCGATCAGGCCGTCCTCTGGCCAATGCTGGGGAACACACTGCCCTTCATGCCTCGGCAAAGACTGCCTGGCAAGTGATATCACTCGCTGGCCAGGGGCAGGAACACCGTGACCAGCAGACCACCGCCCTCGCGGTTGGCGATCTGTACTTCGCCGCCATGGCGGTGGGCGATGGCGCGGGTGATGGACAGCCCCAGGCCAATGCCCCCTGTTTTCCGGTTCCGCGACGGCTCGCCACGGATGAAGGGGCGGAACATCTTCTCGATCTGATCCTCGTCCATGCCCGGTCCGCGATCGGCAATGACCACCAGGGCCACGCCATCCCGGCGGTCCAGACGCACCTCGACGGAGCCGCCGAAATTCCACGCATTGTCGAGCAGATTCTGGAACAGGCGGCTGAGCTGAATATCGTTGCCCCGCACCATGATCGTCTTGGAGCTTGCGCTGAAGGTTGCCGGGTGGCCGATGGTGACTTCATCCTCCACCATGCCCTGCAGCAGGTCGTGCAGATTGATGAGCTTGTCGTCACGCGGCAGACTGCCTTCCCGGGCAAACTCCAGGGTGGCGGTAATCATGGCATTCATCTGCTCGACATCCCGCTGCACACTGTCGCTGATTTCCGGGGCGGCGGTTTCCACTCGGAAGGCGATACGGGAGAGCGGCGTGCGCAGGTCATGGGCAATGGCGGCAACCATCGACTCCCGCTCCTGCAACTGCTCATGGATTCTCGCCTGCATGGCGTTGAGCGCGCGCGCCGCGATACGCAGCTCCCGCGGCCCCTTTTCCTCCACAAACGGCGCCTGTTCATCGCGGCCAATGGTGTCGGCGGCGTTGGCAAAATCGTGGATGGGGCGGGAGAGCCAGCGGGCGAACAGCCAGGCCAGCAGCAACAGGGTGGCGAGGCTGAGCAGCAGCATCAACGCAACACTGACTTGCCAGTGGTTGTACCAGGCCAACGGCGGCACTTCGCCGACGCACCAGTGGTCTTGCCACTGCCGCGCGAACAGCAATTGGCCGAGGAAGACTGTTTCCTCCATCCGCGCCTCGCGGTCGCCAATGGTGATCTCCACGGGCCTGCCAAAACGGATCTCGCTGCCCGGTGTCCAGGCCAGCCGCAGCGAGGCTTCCGGCACCTCGAGGATGTGCGCCAGCTGACTGATGAAGCTCGCATCGGAATCCAGGCCGGCGGGTATGGCCGGAGGCTGGGTCGTCCGTGACAGCTTCAGGCGTTGCGATCTTTCGAGACGACCCAAGGGCGTCTCGCACTCGGGACTGGCGAGCTGGCGGGCGATCGACGACAGGTTGGTGGCGCTGGAGGAACCGGGGGACAGCAGGGCCAGGGCCAGAAAGCCGGTAATGTGGGCCAGCACCAGGGAGCCCGCGAGCACCAGGAGTGTCTGGCGGAAGAGAGGCGTCCCCCCGGGAGTCACTGGTCCGCCGCCAAGGTGAATATGTAGCCCTCGTTGCGCGCGGTGCGAATCGGCGCGCTGGGGCCAAGCTTTTTGCGCAAGCGACTCACGGTAACATCGATGGAGCGGTCGAAGACCGGCGAGTCGGAGCCCTTGGTGAGTTCGATCAACTGGTCGCGGCTGAGCAATCGCTGGGGATGGTCGAGAAAGGCGGTGAGGACTCGGAACTCGGCATCGGTCAGGGAGGTGACTTCCCCCAGGCGACTGACACTGCGATTGACCAGGTCGAGGGTCCAGTTGCCGAATGCGCGAATGGGGCCGCTGGGGGCCGGTTCGTTGCGGCGCAGCACGGCACGCACCCGCGCCAGCAGCTCTCGGGGATTGCAGGGCTTGGCGAGATAGTCATCGGCCCCCAGTTCGAGACCGACGATGCGGTCCGTGTCGCTGCCCACGGCGGACAGCATGATGATGGCGGGGCGATCCGGGCGGTTGAGGCGGCGCAGGATCGACAGGCCGTCCTCGCCGGGCATCATCACATCGAGGATGACGCAGTCATAGTCGCACTGGGCCAGGTGCGCGTTCATTTCCTGGCCATTGGCGGCGCCGGTCACCGCGAAGCCATTGGCGGACAGATAGTCGCACATCAACTGACGCAGATCCGCGTCGTCGTCCACCAGCATGATTTTCGGTGCGCTCATTCGTGCCTCAATGCCTCTATCGGGTTGAGCGCCGCGGCCCGTTTGGCGGGGAAATACCCGAACACGACCCCGATCAACGCCGAGAACAGGAAAGCGAGCGCGGCAATCTGTATATCGAAGGTGGCTGGCAGACCCACGGCGCTGGAGATACCCATTGTCGCCAGGAAAGCCAACAGCAAACCGATGATACCGCCAATGGACGACAGGGTGATAGCTTCCACTAGGAACTGCATCAGCACCTCGCGCTGAACGGCGCCAATGGCCAGCCGAATGCCGATTTCCCGGGTGCGCTCGGTGACCGACACCAGCATGATGTTCATGATCCCGATACCGCCGACGAGAAGACTCACCGCCGCCACGGCGCCGAGAAACAGGGTCAGGGTCTGGGTGGTTCCCGCCAGCGTGTCGGACAGTTGCCGTGAATCGAAGATACTGAAGTTGTCCTCGATCCCCGGCCGCAAATTGCGCCGCTCACGCAGCAGGGCGACGATGGCGTCGCTCACCACATGGCTGTCGAAGGCGGGATCCACGGCGATCTGAATACTCTGCACATCCTGATTGCCGGTCAGGCGGCGCATCGCCGTCTTGATGGGCATGATGACCTGGTCGTCCGGGTTCTGACCAAAGCCCCCCTGACCGCGGGGCACCAGGGTGCCGATCACCTCGCAACTGACATCCCGCAGCCGCAGGCTCTTGCCAACGGCGTCGGCGGCGCCAAACAGATTGAGCCGCACCGTGTCGCCGATGATGCATACCGATCTGCCGGCACTGAGCTCGTCGTCGTTGAACAGTCGGCCTTCCGCCAACTCCAGGTTCGAGGAAGTGAAAAACTCATTGGTGCTTCCCACCACGGATGTCGACCAGTTGCGCGCCTCGTAAATCGCGGTGACCTGGGAGGAGGTGCGCGGCGCGACGCTTTGCAACCCCCAGACCTGCGTGCGGATGGCCTCCTCGTCTTCCAGGCTGAAGGGCGGCGGGCGGGCGGCGCCACCACTGCCAAAACCCTGGCCGGGCTGGACGGTCAGCAGGTTGGTGCCAAGGCTGGCCACCTGATTCTGTATGGAGGCGGAGGCCCCCTGGCCGAGGGACACCATGGTCACCACCGAGGCAACGCCGATGATGATGCCCAGGGCGGTGAGAAATGAACGCATTTTGTGGCGCTGAATTTCCTTGAGCGCCAGCAGCAGGCTGGTGGCCAGCATCAGTCCGCTCCTCGGTTGGATTCCGTCGACACCACCAATCCGTCCTTGAAGCGAACGATGGTGCGGGAATAGGCCGCCATGTCCGGTTCGTGGGTGACCATGACAATGGTGATCCCCCCGTCCCGGTTCAAGCTGGACAACAGCTCCATGATTTCCACGCTGCGTTCGCTGTCGAGATTGCCCGTGGGTTCGTCCGCCAGCACGATGTGGGGATCGGTGACCAGCGCGCGGGCAATCGCCACTCGCTGCTGTTGGCCGCCGGACAGTTCCGACGGCGTATGCCTGGCCCAGGGCACCAGCCCCACGCGGTCGAGGGCTTCCATGGCGGCGGCGCGGCGCACTGTCCGGGATTCGCCGCGATAGAGCAGGGGCAGCTCGACATTTTCCAGCGCGCTGGTGCGGGACAGCAGGTTGAACCCCTGAAACACGAAACCAATGTAGCGGCGCCGCAACAAGGCCCGCTGGTCGCGACTGAGATGCTCGACGGCATGGCCCATGAAACGGTACTCGCCACTGCTGGGGACATCGAGGCAGCCGAGGATATTCATCATGGTGGACTTGCCCGAGCCGGACGCGCCCATCACCGAGATGAAGTCTCCCTGATCGACATCGAAGTCGACACCCTTCAGCGCCCTGAAAGCGTTCTTTCCAGTGCCGAAAACCTTGGTCAGGTTGCGCAGTTCAATCAAGCGTGTCATCGGACTTGCGCCAGCTCCCCGGTGACGATCTTCATGCCAGGCCGCAACTGTTCACCGGACACGATGGTCCAGGCGCCATCGGAATTGCCAACCCGCACGGTGATTTCCGTGAGCTCGCCCCTGTCGTCGAGCACATAGAGGGTCTGGCTCGCGCCGCGACCGATTTCCACGGTCTGCCGCTCGCTGGAGCCACCGTTGCCCCCGAACATGCCGAATCCACCCTGGGATCGATCCGTGTCGCGGGGACGAAAGCGCAGCGCGGCATTGGGCACCATCAACGCATCCCGTTCATGGTTGACGAGGATCCGCGCCGTGGCGGTCATGCCCGGCCGCAGGGCGAGGCTGTGGTTGTCGACACTGAGAATCGCGCCATAGGAAATCACATTCGACGACGAGGCCGCGCCGGTTTCCGTGCCGCGCTGGTTGGCGCCGACATTGACCCGGGTGATCACCGCCTCGAATGTCTCCCCGGGATAGGCATCGACGGTGAAGGTGGTGGGCTGACCGGCGGCCACCTGCCCCACATCCGCTTCATCGACCTTGACCTCCAGCTTCATTTCCGCGAGATCCTCGGCGATCACGAACAATTGCGGAGTATTGAAGGAGGCCGCCAAGGTCTGCCCCGGCTCCACCGAGCGGGCGAGAATGACGCCATCCACCGGAGAGCGAATGGTCGCCTTGGCCAGGTTGGTGCTATCGGTGGACAGCTGGGCCTCGGCGGAGAGTACCGACGCCCTGGCCGACATCAGGTTGGCTTCGGCGCGGCGGACCTCGGCGCGTGCGCTGTCGAGTTCCGCGCGGGAGGGCACCTTGCCCCCCGACAGGGCGTGAACTTCCTCCAGGCGCGCCAGGGACGATCTGGCCAGATCCACGGAAGCCTCGTTCTGGAGCACGCTGGCGCGCGCCTGTTCAAGGGCTGCTTCTCCGCGGCGGATGGCATCGTTGAGCCTTTCCGTGTCGATCTGCGCCAGTGGCTGGCCGACTTCCACCCTGTCGTTGATGTCCACGAAGACCTTGTCGATGAGCCCTGACAGTTCCGACCCCACGCTCACCTCGTTGGTGGGCTCCAGGTTGCCGGTGGCGGTGATGCGCACCATCATGTCGCCCTGGCGCAACTCGACCGTGGCGTATCGTGGCCCAGTGTCGCCCCTGTCCATGCAAGTGGTCAGATACAGCAGAATCAACACAACCAGCCCGCCGCCAATCAGCCACCGTTTGATCCTGCCGCGGCGGTGCTCGGCGCTGGCGCCGAGAAATTCGTCGAGGCTTTGCGTGTTGTTGGCGTCTTTTGAATTTGTCATTGATCAATCCTGATTATGGCATCCGGGCGAGATCCCAACCGCCACCCAGTGCCTTGAAAAGCTGGACCGCGGCCGTGGCGCGGGCGGCGCTGGCGGAAGCCCTGTTGTCCTGAATCGACAACAGGTTGCGCTGAACATCGAGCAATGTCTGGAAGTCGATGGAACCGCTGCGGTAGCGGATCTCGGCGATTTCCAGGCTTGTCAGCGCGGAGGCTTCGGCCTCCATCAGCGCGGCTTCCCGCTGCTCGGCCGCGGTGGCGGAAGCCAGGGCATTCTCAACATCCTGCAGGGCGACAAGAATCGAGTTGCGGTAATTCGCCAGGGCGGTATCGGCACTGCCCTTTTGCTGTTCGATGCGGGCGCGAATCTGGCCACCCTGGAAAATGGGGGCGGTGACACTGCCGATCACGCTGGCCACGGACATGTCGAACAGGTCGCTCACCGAGTTGCTGGTGGTGTCGATCGAACCGCTGAGCCTGAGGGAAGGATAGAGGTCGGCGGTTGCCACACCGATGCGTATGACCTCGGCTTCGAGACTGCGTCGCGCGGACAACACATCGGGCCGCCGTTCGAGCAGTTCCGCCGGCAGACCGGTTGCAATCAGCTCTGGCGGCACGGGCACCGGCGAGGGCGCGGCGAGCTGTCGCGCGCTGGTTCCCGGCGCCTGTCCCAGCAGCACATCGATCTGGTGAATGGCGGTGGCAATGCTCTGCTCCAAGGGAGCAATGGACGCCCTGGTCTGGGCCACCGCCGTCCGCGCCTGCTCCACTTCCAACTGGCTGCCCAGGCCGGCCTGGTTGCGCCATTCGACGATTTGCAGGTTTTCTTCCTGAATCCCCAGGTTGCGCCGGGCAATGTCGAGCCGGGCCTGGGCGTCTCGAAGGTTGGTGTAGATAAGCGCCATATCCGAACTGATCAGGCGCTGCATGTCGTAGAGGCTTGCCTCACTGGCGCCGAGGTTGGCGGCGGAGGCAGCCGCGGACCCTCTGATCCTGCCGAACAGATCCACCTCCCAGGCGGCATCCACCCCCAGGCTGTAGCTCTCCATCGACAAGGACGGGCCTTCGATGGACTCCTGGCGGGACGCCCTGCCACCGGCGGACACACTGGGAAGCAATGCCCCCCGCGCGCCGTCGTAGGCGGCCCTGGCGGACCGCAGGCGGCCCTCGGCGGCGGCTATGTTGTTGTTGGTGATCAGCGCCTGCTCTATCAATTGCGTCAGGGTGTCGTCGCCGAACTCGGCCCACCAATCGGTCAGGGTACTGGCGTCAACCGGCGCCTGCCCGGGGTCCTGCCAGTGTTGGGGGACCAATGCCTGGGCGCCGTTCACGGATTCCGTGACGGATTCCGACCAGGGCGTACAGGCTGCGAGGGGCGCCATGATCAGGGCCATGATGATGGCCTTGAGCGCGCCGCTCGCTCTCCCGGTCACTCCGTGACGGGCAGCTTGTTGCTTGAAGTGAGCTTGCACAGTGGACATCCAGGGTCATTTCCGTCTGGGGTTTGACTACCGCGAGCGGTCACGCCGTTGACTGACGGCTTTGTCGCACCTTTATACAGGGTGGGATCGAAGCCTATGTTTCACGAATGAAATATTGGCGTCTTTTTTCTTGCCGGGTTGAAACAATTGGCACGGACGCCGGGTGTGGTGGGACGACAACCAGTAACGCCATGGTGGCTATCTCCCCACCGAACCCAGTTTGCGAATCCCCCTGGATAACGATCGAGGGTTGTCCTGCCAGTGCTATAGCTCCAAAAAATCCTCAAACTCCTCCAGCACCGACGAACCGGGTTGGAAAGGTAATGCCGGATCATGGGCTGACAGGCTGCGCAGCTGACTCCCCTGGACGCCATGGTGGCTGTCGAAGTTGTACAGTAGACGGCTCTCCGCGGCGTCATTGATGTTCGCGATCCAGGACTGTTCAATCTTGTTGATCAGTGTGTCGCTGCTGGAAGGTATCCAGGCCTGTGCCTCGCCGGTGTCCGCCTGCCGGCTTTCCGTCGGCTCGGATCCATGGAAGGCGATCCCTGCTTGTGGGCTGGTCGCGGATTCCGGCATGGTCCCGGCCAAGGACGCCGTGGCCACCAGTGGCAGGACAACCAGGGTAACGGCCATGGCCTTGAGTGCCCGGCCAGCAGCCCGCCCGAAGGCAAGCAAGGCCGTCGCTGTGGTGAATGAGACAGTGTGAGTTGCCATCATCGGTCTATCCTCTGCATGTGGTTCGTCTACAGCGGGTTATTCCGCAGCTTGACGGTGACTTTATACACAGGGAAATCGACGCAAAAATTTCACGATCGACATGTTCGCAATTTTTTTCTTTCGCGGAAGAAACAAATGGCGGCGTCAACAAAACCGATTAGGCAGCGTAGTCTGTCATC
>JBJHDJ010000081.1:0-8878 GCA_050486485.1 Porticoccaceae bacterium | reverse complement strand
ATGCCGCACAGCTCGTGAAGCACCAGCGCCAGCGGGGCCAGGCAGTTGGTGGTGCAGGAGGCGTTGGAGACGATGCGGTGTTCCGGCCTCAGCACCTGGTGGTTGACGCCGAACACCACGGTGGCGTCCGCCTGCTTGCCCGGGGCGGATATCAGCACCCGCCTGGCCCCGGCCCCGAGGTGCTTCTCGGCGCCGGGACGGTCGGTGAAGGCCCCGGTGCATTCCATCACCAGGTCGATGTCCAGTTCACCCCACGGCAGATTCTCCGGGGCCTCCTCGGACAGTACCCGGATGCGGTCCCCGTTCACCAGGATGGCGTCGTCCTTGACATCCACCCGGGCGCGAAAGGGACCGTGCACGCTATCGTGACGAAGCAGGTGGGCGTTGATGCGAGGCGTGCCGAGATCGTTGATGGCGACGATCCTGATGGCTTCGCTGTAGCCGTTCTCGTGGCAGGCGCGGAGAATATTGCGACCGACTCGGCCAAAACCATTGAGGGCGACTCTCAGCATGCTATCCCCTGGGCTTGTGATTGTTGTGGTGGTGTTGCTTGGCTTTGCCGTCGGCCAGGTCCATGATGACTTGCCAGTGGTCACGGCTGACAGGCTGGATGGAGAGCCGACCCTGATGAAAGAGTACCATGCCCTCCAGCGCGGCAACCTGCCGCAGATGGGCGGCGGGAATCAGCGCCTCAAAGGTCCGCTGGTGGCGGATGTCCACCGCGTACCAGCGCGGCTTGTGCGGCTGGCTACGGGGGTCGTGGTAGGGACTGTCGGGATCGAACTGGGTGGGGTCGGGGTAGGGGTCGCTCACCACCCGGGCGGTGCCGGCGATGCCGGGCACCTTGCAACTGGAGTGGTAGATGAACACCCGGTCCCCCTTGGCCACCCGGTCCCGCAGATGGTTGCGGGCCTGGTAGTTGCGGATGCCATCCCAGCGAACCGTGGCGTCCGACTCGGCCGCCAGGTGATCGATGCCGTACTCCGCTGGCTCTGTCTTGAACAGCCAGTAACCGGCCATGGGGTGGAAGGGCCCCTCAGTGCTGGTGGCCGCCGGGGCCGTGGGCATGGCCGTGGGCGACTTCCTCTTCCGTGGCGTCGCGAATGCTGTCGACGGTGACATCGAAGCTCAGGGACTTGCCCGCCAGGGGATGGTTGCCATCCACGGTCACCTGGTCGCCCTCGATCTGTGTGATCACCACCGACAGCGGCCCCTTGTCGGTCTGGGCCTGGAAGCGCATGCCGACTTCCACCTGCTGGCCGGAGAAGGCTTCGAGGGGCACGGCTTCCACCAGGTGGTCCTGGTGTTCGCCGTAGGCGTCGCCAGGGGCGATGCTGACCTGCAACTGGTCTCCCACCTGCTTGCCTTCGAGGGCCGATTCCAGCCCGGGAATGATGTTGTGGGCGCCGTGAAGGTAAGTGAGTGGCTCGCGTCCCTCGGAGGAGTCGAGCTGCACGCCGTCTTCATCCCGTACGGTGTAGTGAATGGCGACGACGGCGTTCTGTTTGACGGTCATGGGTGGTTCCTGTGGAAGAATGGCCAGTCATTATGGGTGATTGGCGGATGACCCTCAAGGTTGGGGCCCCGGGGCGGCGGTGGGCGGCCAGAAGAGCCGCAGGGCGTTGTCGCGGGTGGCGCGGGCAATGCGCTGCTCGCTTTCCGGCCGATGGGTGGCCACCGCTTTCAATACTTCCGGGAGGAAAGCCGGTTCATTGCGGCCCCCCTTGGGTTTCGGTTTGAGGGTTCTCGGGGTGAGCCAGGGCGCGTCGGTTTCGATCAGCAGCCGCTCGAGGGGGATATCCCCGACCAGGGCTTGCAGTGGCTGACCGCGCCGCTCGTCGCAGATCCAGCCGGTGACGCCGATATGGAGATCCAGGTCCAGGTAGCGGTACAGGGCGCGGCGGTCTCCGGTAAAGCAGTGCAATACCGCGCCGGACAGGTGGTCGCGCCAGGCGCGCAGTATTTGCCACTGGCGCTCGGCGGCGTCCCGCTCGTGAAGAAACACCGGCAAGCCCACCGTGGCCGCCAGCTCCAACTGGCTTTCGAAGGCTCGTTCCTGGGCAGCCGGGGTGGAAAAATTGCGATTGAAGTCGAGTCCCGTCTCGCCGATGGCGGCTACCCAGGGGGCATTTTCCCGGGCCAGGGCCAGCAATTGTTCCCGGGCTTCGCCCTGGTAGTGGTCCGCCCCGTGGGGGTGGACGCCCACCGTGCAGCGCAGGCGGCCGGGATATTTCCCGTCCAGGGATTCGCACAGTCGCGCCACCTGTTCGCTCACCGCGACACTGGTGCCGGTGAGCAGCCAGCGATCGACGCCGGCGGCAACGGCCTTGTCGAGCACCGCCTCGCGGTCGTGGTCGAAGCGGTCGCTGGCGAGGTTGAGGCCGATATCCACCAGGCCAGCCACGCCGTCCCCGGCGGGCCCCCGCGCATCACCGGCCCCGGAGTCCTGGTCCACGATCACAGTTTCCTGCTCCTTTCCCCCTCGTCGAGCATGGTTGTCGGGGTGTCGAGGTGGTGGGCGAAAATCATCGAGAAGGCCAGCACATTCTGCACATAGTTGCGGGTTTCGGCGAAGGGGATCACCTCGATCCAGGCATCGAAGGGCAGGGTGCCGGCGGTCTGCCGCAACCAGCGGTCCACTCGCCCCGGGCCGGCGTTGTAGGCGGCGCTGGCGAGAATGCGGTTGCCGTCGTAGCGGTCGAGCATCTGGCGGTAGTAGCGGCTGCCGAGCTGGATATTGCGGCTGGGATCGTTGAGATCCCCGACGCCGCCGTAGGGTATGCCGTGGCGCCGCGCGGTTTCGCGGGCGGTGGCGGGCATCAGCTGCATCAAGCCCCGGGCCCCGGCCGGTGAGGCGATGGTGGGCTCGAAGGAGCTTTCCTGTCGCGCCACCGCCATCAACAGATACAGGGGCACGGCGGTGGCGCTGGCCTGTTGCTGGAACTGCTCCCTGTAGGCGAGGGGGAAGCGGATCTCCACATCGTCCCAGTAACCTGCCTGGATCATGCTGGTGATGGCCTGGTGATGCCATTGCCAGCGCTGGGCGAGGCGCGCCGCCGCCAGCCACTCCTGTCGCGGGGCTTCCCGCAACTGAAAGCTCCACTCCCGGCGGGCGGACACCATCTCGCCGAGATGGTGAAGCTCGGCGATGCGGCGAAAGCCTCGGGTGGCGGCCAGGGTGTCCACCTCCAGGTCGCTCACCGGCGCCGGACTGTGTTGCATGGCGTAGGGCTGGCCGAGCCTGTCGCTGGCGAGAAAGCCATAGAAACTGCGTTCCTGGGCCAGCACGCGGAACGCAGCCTCGATATCGGCGCGCCGCGCATCCCCCTGGCCGCTCAGCTCCAGGGCGCGAGCGTGCCAGTAACGCCAGCGCCCGCTGTCGGCGAGGTCGCCTGGAAGTTTCTCGTACCAGGCCAGCACATCGGTCCACTGGCCGTTGCGCAGCGCCTGCTGAAGCCGCCAGTCGAAGGTGGCGGGGGGCACCAGCCTGGCGGATTCGGCCAGCAGGCTGTCGGCGGGGAGGAGGTGTCCCTGGCTGAACAACTGGCGCACCAGGGTGGCCAGCACCCGACCCTGGGTGGCCTCGGGAAAAGCGTGATCGCGGTCGTAGCGGTTCCAGATCTCCAGTGCCCGCGGGGCGTCCGTGACAGCCAGATGGGTGATGCCGTGGGCGACCACTTCGAGGATTTCCCCACCGTAGGCCGCGAAGGCGTCGTCGTCGAACAGGGGGTAGCTGGCCAGGGTGGCGGGCTGTCGGTCCGCCGCCAGCAGGGTGTCCGCCAGGCCGCGATAGCGCTGGCTGGTGAAAAAGCGGGTGATGTAGTTGGCCAGGCCGTATTCATGGTTGAGCACCGCCGCCACGAAGCGCCGCAACGCCACCGCGTCGCTGATGTGGCCACCATCGATCAGCCGTTCGAACAGGGGGTCGCAGCCGCGCGGCTGGGAGCGGCCCACCTGCCACAACGCCAGCCCGGCGGTGACGGCGTCGCTCCGTTCCCCCGCCCGATAGCGCAGCAGGTAATAGTGGCAGCGCTGCTCCACGGTGGCGCTGGCGTCGTGGTAAAAGGCGAGAAAATCCGCGTCCCGTTGCTGTTGGCGGAGATGATTGAGCCACTGGCCGCGCAGTTGTCCGGCGAGGGGGGAGTCGCCGTTGTCGTCGAGAAAGCGGCGCACGGTATCCACCGCGAGGCTGCCGAGTCGGGTTCTGTAGTCGGCGTATTCCAGGTAGGGATAAAGGGGGTAATCCCGAAGGCTTTCCTTGAGGCTGGCAAAGGTGGCGGTGTCGCCCCTGGCCAGGGCTAGCGTGGCCTGGCGGTAGCGATCCCGCTGTTCCGTCAGGCTGTCCGCCAGGGCGGGTTGCAGGCACAACAGCCACAGGCACAGCACCAGGGCGAGGCGGTGGAGAAAGCCATGGGTGCGGCGTAATGCGTCTACCGTGCAAGTCATGTCGGTGTATGGCTCTCGGGCCGGCTAAGCTCCTTGGGGGTAGTTGTCAGTGGTCAGTGGTCAGTTTTCAGTTGGCCGGCAAACTATTTTGCCTGCTCCTTGATGCGCACCGCCAGCACATCGCAGGTGGCGCCGTGGAGCACGCCGTTGGCGGTGGAGCCGAAGATAAGGGCCAGGCCGTGGCGGCCATGGGTGCCAACCACAATGAGGTCGATGCTGTTTTCCCTGGCGAAACGGTGCATCTCGTTGGCGGGTTGACCGATGATCACATGGGTGTCCACCACCAACCCCGCCAGTTGCTGCTTGAGCTCGTCCAGTCGCTGATGGGCCTGGTTCTCGAGTTGGTCCTGGATTTCGCTGAGATCCATGGGGATATCGCCACCATAGGCGAAGGATAGGGGTTCCTGCACATGGACCAGGCTGATTTTGGTATTCTTGCCCTCGAACAGGGCCTTGACATGGTCGATCACCTGTTGGGATTCGGCGGAAAGATCCAGCCCGACGAGAATTTTTTGATAGTAGGACATGCCCATTCTCCTGTTTATGTTCTTGGTGTCGTGTGCCGAGACGAGTGACCCCACGCAACCGCCACCAACCGGGAAACCTCCAGATTGATGAAGTATCTGTTCATAGCCCTGGTCATTGCCTTCGTGGTCTCGCCGCTGCTCTGGATGCGGCAGACGCCGGGCCAGGCAAGGATAACCGCTTTTCGCAACCGTGCGCTACAGCTTGGCCTGCGGGTACAGGTGGTGCCACCCGCCGACGCGCCGCCGGAGGATCGCAGCCCGGGGGCGGTGCGCTATATCCGCCCCCTACTGCCGGATCCCAAGGGCAACATGCCGGTGATCCCCGCCTACTGGACCCTGCTCAAATCCAACCGCCGCGGCTACCCCTCGCCCTTCGAGGGCTGGCGCTGGTTTCGCGGTGAAGCGCCGTCTCACCTGACCGCCGCCGTCGGTCGGTGCGTGCAGGCCTTGCCGGACACGGTGACGGCGCTGCGGGCCGACAGCCAGGGGGTATCCGCCTACTGGAGCGAAATCGGCGCGCCCGAGCAGGTGGAGGCGATCGCCAGCGCCCTTGCCGGGTTGCTGCCCGACCTCGTGGCCCCGGGCTCCTCCGCGCCCCCGGTGCTTGACGACCCCCGGTAGCCTGCCTATATAGTCGCGCCTGCCGGCACCCATTGCCAACCCCGGGGCAAGTGTGCTCTTAATAAAAAAGCAGAGGGTGGCACCGGGCCACAGCGAGTTTCAGCGGAGAAGCCACACGCACATGGGCAAGTCACTGGTTATTGTCGAATCGCCCGCCAAGGCGAAAACCATCAACAAATATCTGGGCAAGGACTTCGTGGTGAAGTCCAGCATCGGTCATATCCGCGATCTCCCCACCGGCAAGTCCGCTCCGGTGGACCCCAAGCAGCGCGCCCGCCAGGCCGCCGAGACCCGCAAGCTCAGTCCCGAGGACAAGGCCCGCCACAAGGCCCGCAAGGCTCGCGAGCAATTGATCTCGCGCATGGGTATCGACCCCGAGCACGGCTGGAAGGCCCAGTACGAGATCCTTCCCGGCAAGGAAAAGGTGGTCAACGAACTGAAGAAGCTGGCCCGGGACGCCGATGCCATCTATCTGGCCACCGACCTCGACAGGGAGGGGGAGGCCATTGCCTGGCACCTGCGGGAGGCCATCGGTGGCGATGACAGCCGCTACAAGCGGGTGGTGTTCAACGAAATCACCAAGAAGGCCATTGCCGAGGCGTTCAAGCAACCCGGGGAACTGGATACCAACCGGGTCAATGCCCAACAGGCGCGCCGCTTTCTCGACCGGGTGGTGGGTTTCATGGTCTCCCCCTTGCTGTGGGACAAGGTCGCCCGCGGCCTGTCCGCCGGCCGCGTGCAGTCCGTGGCGGTGCGGCTGATCGTCGAGCGGGAGCGGGAAATCCGCGCCTTTATTCCCGAGGAATTCTGGACCGTCCACGCCGACACCGAAACCAGCGCCGAGGACAGAATCCGCTTTGAGGTGAAGAAACACCGCGACCAGGCCTTCCGTCCAGTCAACAAGGCCCAGGCGGATCAGGCCCTGGCGGATCTGCGAGCCGACAGCTACCGCATCGGCGCCCGGGAGGACACCCCCACCCAGTCCAAGCCCTCGGCGCCCTTCATCACCTCGACCCTGCAACAGGCGGCCAGCACCCGCCTCGGCTTCGGCGTCAAGAAAACCATGATGATGGCCCAGCGCCTCTACGAGGCGGGCTACATCACCTACATGCGCACCGACTCCACCAACCTCAGCGACGAGGCGGTGAGCGCCTGTCGCGACTTTATCCAGACCCGCTTCGGCAAGCCCTACCTGCCGGAGCAGCCCAACCGCTACAGCAGCAAATCCGGCGCCCAGGAGGCCCACGAGGCCATCCGTCCCTCCAATGTGGACATCGCCCCCGGTGACCTGGACGGCATGGAAGAGGACGCCAGGCGCCTCTACCAACTCATCTGGCAGCAGTTCGTGGCCTGCCAGATGACCCCGGCCCAGTTCACCAGCACCACCCTGACGATCCACCACAACGGCTACGAGCTCAAGGCCAAGGGCCGGGTGATCCGCTTTGACGGCTTTCTCAAGGTGATGCCGCAAACCCAGAAGAAGGGCGATGACGGCGAACTTCCCGATGTCGGGGAAGGGGATACCGTGCGCCTGCTGAACCTGGTGCCCCAGCAGCACTTCACCAAGCCGCCGGCCCGCTACAGCGAGGCGGCCCTGGTGCGGGAGCTGGAAAAACGCGGCATCGGCCGTCCCTCCACCTATGCCGCGATCATTTCCACCATCCAGGATCGCGGCTATGTGCGCCTGGACAACAAGCGGTTCTACGCCGAGAAGATCGGCGATATCGTCACCGACCGGCTGGTGGAGAATTTTTCCGACCTGATGGATTACGGCTTCACCGCCAGCATGGAGGAATACCTGGACGACATCGCCGAGGGCGAGCTGTCCTGGAAGCAGGTGCTGGACAATTTCTACAAGGATTTCACCGCCAAGCTCGCCGCCGCCCAGGCCAACGACGAGGGCATGCGCCCCAACAGCCCCACCGAGACGGACATTCCCTGCGAGTTGTGCGGCCGGCCGATGATGGTCCGCACCGGCACCACCGGGGTGTTCCTCGGCTGTTCCGGTTACGCCCTGCCCCCGGCGGAGCGCTGCAAGGGCACCCGCAACCTGATTCCCGGCGACGAGGCGGTCAATGCCGAGGAGGACGACGAGGCCGAATCGCGCCAGTTGCTGGAGAAACACCGCTGCAAACTGTGCGGCACCGCCATGGATGGTTACCTGCTGGACGAGAAGCGCAAGCTGCATATCTGCGGCAACAACCCGGACTGTTCGGGCTACGAACTGGAGACCGGCAATTTTCGTCTCAAGGGCTACGACGGCCCCACCATCGAGTGCGACAAGTGCGGCAGCGAGATGCAGCTCAAGTCGGGCCGCTTCGGCAAGTATTTCGGCTGCACCAACGAGCAGTGCAAGAACACCCGCAAGCTGTTGCGCAACGGCCAGCCGGCGCCCCCCAAGAGCGACCCGATCCCCATGCCGGAACTGCGCTGCGACAAGGTGGACGACCACTTCGTGCTGCGGGATGGCGCCTCCGGGCTGTTCCTGGCCGCCAGCAAGTTCCCCCGCCACCGGGAGACCCGCGCCCCCCTGGTGATGGAATTGCTTCCCCACCGGGCGGCGCTGGATCCCAAGCACCACTACCTGCTGGACGCCCCCCAGAAGGATCCCGACGGCAACCCGGCGGTGATCCGCTACAGCCGCAAGGCGGGGGAGCAGTATGTGCAGAGCGAGGTGGATGGCAAGCCCACCGGGTGGCGGGCCTTCTACCGCAAGGGCCGCTGGCAGGTCTCCGAGAAGTAGCCGGCGTGTCCATCTACCTGAGCCGCGTCAACCAGAAGCTGTTCAACGCCCGCCAGTTGCTGGCCGACCTGGAGGGCGCCGCGGACCCCCGGCGCCGGCAGTTGTTGCTGGAATCCCTGCTGCTGCAACTGCATCTGGCCTGCCACTTTCACCTGCGCCATATCGCCGCCCAGTACCAGTGTCAAAAGCCGGAGGCGGTGCAGGGCGTCGACGATCTTGCCCGGCAGCTCGAGGGCCTCGGCAAGGCCCCCGCCGAGGCCGGGGAGATCCAGTCCCTCGGCGGCGACCCGTCGAGCTGGCTCGGCCGCCTCACTGCCTGCTGGCAGGCCCTGTTCCAGGCCACCGAACCGCCGGCCCCCCGGGAAGCCGAGGGCCTGATTCCCCTGGCTGTTGTCGACACCGTGGAAGAGTTTACCCCAGAGCTGGGCGCGCAGTGGCTCGCCGCCCTCACCGAAATGATCGAGCGGCATCGGGAGGGGATGGTGGAGTGTTGATTTATGTTGTCTGACGTCTGACGCTGGACGTCTGACGCAAAAGCAAC
>JBJHDJ010000080.1:0-8894 GCA_050486485.1 Porticoccaceae bacterium | reverse complement strand
GATCATGGCTGCTCCGTTCTCGGGGTGTCTTTTTCAGGGGCGGAATGATAACCCGAAGGGGTGGCGGACTCCACGGCAAGACCGCGGCAAGACAGGAGATGACGGAGACAGGGAGCGGCGTTTCAGCGGCCAGCCACAATGGATTGGATCAAGTACCCGGTATAACCCACATAGATGGCCAGAAGCACTCCCGCCTCCACCCGGTTGATGCGGCCCGGCCCGCGGAAGCCGAAGCTAAACACAAACAGCAGCAGGGTGAGCGCGGCCATCACCATCCAGTCGCGATACAGCACCACGGCGTCAACCGTCAAGGGGTTGATGCCGGCGGCGATGCCCACCACCGCCAGGGTGTTGAACAGGTTGGAGCCGATGACATTGCCGATGGCGAGATCGTGCTCGCCCTTGCGGATGGCCGCCAGGGACGACGCCAGTTCCGGCAGGGAGGTGCCCACCGCGACGATGGTGAGGCCAATCACCAGATCGCTCACGCCAAAGCCGTGAGCCACTTCCACCGCGCCCCACACCAGCAGCCTGGAACTGGCCACCAGCAGCAACAGCCCGGCGATCAACCACAGGATGGCCGTTTTCAGGCTCATGGTCTGGGCGGCCAGCTCCTGGGACATTTCCGTGGCCAGGGGGTCGTCCCCGGCGGTCATGCCCTGGCGGATGGACCAGCCCATGACCAGAAAGAACACGGCCATCAGCACCAGGGCATCGAGCCGGGAGAGGTTGCCATCCAGCAGTTGCCAGCCGCACAACAGGGTGATGGCGCCGAGAAGGGGAATTTCCCTGCGCAGCACCCCGGAGTCCACGGCGATCGGCTTGATCAGGGCCACCACGCCGAGGATCAGGGCGATATTGGTGATGTTGGAGCCGTAGGCATTGCCCAGCGCCAGCCCCGGGTTACCCTGGCTGGCGGCAATGGCGGACACCACCAATTCCGGCGCCGAGGTGCCAAAGCCAACGATGACCATGCCGATCAGCAGGGGAGACATCCCCAGGTAGTTGGCGGTGGCGGCGGCGCCATCCACGAAACGATCGGCGCTCCACACCAGAACCACGAGACCTGCCACGATCGCGACGGCGGCTAGCAACATACTGAACTCCGGGAAGAGGACTGAAAAGCAAAGAGGAGACTGGCGCCATGGTAAATCGTGCCTGTTGACAAATATAGTGGGAAAGCCGTGACGGCGCTCACGATTCCCGCGGGAGAAACCGACAAACCAGCGCCCCGGGGACGCTCGCCAGGACCTTCCCTGTCACTCTCGGACCCCAAGGGGTACAATAGAGCGTCGCGCGGGCAGGGCCTGGCAGCGGGTCCGGTCGGCTAACTCCAAAGGGCAAACACCACCAAGGAGCACCATGACCACGACGCAAAAGCTCATCGAGCACCCTCGCAACCGCGACAAGAACCCCGACAAGGGGTTTGTCGCCATTCTCGGCTGGAGCCTGCGGGCCATCGACGCCATCGACCGCTTCGACCGCCGTTTTGTCATCGTCGCCCCCTACTGGGCGGAAGATTACGCCCGGCAGCACGACATTCCCTATATCTCGTGGAATTTCGAGCGCCTCAACGACCGTTCCATGGAAATCGCCCAGACCCTCAAGGATGAGGGCGTCGATGTCGCCATCCCCCTGTTCGAGGAAACCGTGGAGTGGGCTGGCGCCATCAATTCGGTATTGCTGGAAGATCCCCGCCTCTACGGCCAGGCCCTCTTGTTCCGGGACAAGGCCTTGATGAAACGCCGCGCCCAGCTGGGCGGCATCCGGGTGGGCATCTTCGAGGAAGCCCGCGACAAGGACGATGTCATTCGCTTTCTCAAGCGGGTCAATCAGACCTTGCTGAAACTGGAGGGCGACCCCAACGACCCCATCCACATGAAGGCCTTCGACAAGGCCGGATGCCTGGGGCACCGGGTGATTCGCACGCCGGAGGATGTCTACAACATTCCCGACACGGAGTTTCCCGCCCTGCTGGAGAGCCACCTGGACGGCTGGGAATTCGCCGTGGAGGCCTGGGTGCACAACGGCAAGATCTGTTTCCTCAATATTTCCGAGTATGTCACCCTCGGTTACTCCGTGTTTGTGCCGGCCACCCCGGAACTGGAAAAGTACCGGCCCGCCATCACCGCCCAGATCGAAAAACTCATCAAGACCTTCGACATCGATTTCGGTTTCGTCCACCCGGAATACTTCGTCACCAGCGACGGGGAAATGTATTTTGGCGAGGTCGCCTACAGGCCCCCGGGGTTCAATGTCTTCGAGCTTCTGGAGCGGGTCTACGGATTCAACGGTTACCAGGGCCTGGTGCTGGCCTTCGACCCGAAAACCAGCGCGGACGAAATTCGCGACTTCTTTCCTCGGCCCATCGAGGATGCCGACGGCTACGCGGGCACCTTTGGCGTGTACCCCAGGCGCCGAGTGGTCAGCGAACTGGCGATCCCCGAGGAAACCGAACAACACCCCTTTTTCGATTTCCACGAGTTGCAGCCCCCCATGGAAAACAAGGTCACCAAACGCTCCGCCTTCGGCACCCACTGGGGACTGGTCTACTTCCACGGCGACGACCCCTACACCATGAAGGAACTGCTCAAGCACCAGGAAGAACTGGATTTTTACCTGTAACGCACCTCACCGGTGCCCGGAGCCCGTTACATTGCCTGGATAGCCCATGGAAAACCTCAGCAAAACGGCAAGCGCCGCCAACGACAATGCCGCCAATACGGAGCTAGCCAGGCGGCTGACGCAACTGGACAAGGCCATTGGCCGCCTGAAGGCCAGCCGCGCCTTCGCCAAGCAGGCCCATAGCGGCCAGGTGCTGGACCACGGCCGCCGCCTGCTGGCCAGTCCCGACACCATCGGCCTGGTCTACGAACGCATCGCCGAGCTCGACCAGAGCGGCATTTTCGCCGGCTCTGATTGGGCAACCCCGGAAATCCTGCAACCCATGCTGGCGGCCAACACCCTGCGGCTCGGGGATCGCACCAGCGTGGTGCTCGAGGCCCTCAGTCAATTGCGCTTCCTGGCCGTGGCGGAGGGCTGCTATTTCCACCCCGCCATCTCGGCGGATCACGCGCGACACTTTCTCGCCCAGGTACTGGCCCTCAATCTCAACCTGCTGTTCGATGGCGGATTGGAGGCGGACAGGGAGCGGGATCCCGCCATCAAGGCCCTGGTCGCCACCCTCTATCGCTTTCTGGTGGACAAGGTGGGCTACGACAACATCATCGAGCAAGTGATCGATGAAGTGTGGCGCATTCTGTCGCAACGCCCCATCCAGGTGGATACCGTCAAGACCGTGGTAACCCAGATCGCCGTGTGCATGGCGGATCCGGAGCGGGGTGGCGGACGCGGAGGGGACCGGCTGGTGAGCGCCCTGTTCTACCCCACCCAGGGGTGCCGGGAAGACCCGGGGCTGGATGTCTACCGGACACGCCTCGAAGCCATGGACGAGACGGCGCTGCAACAGGAGGCCGGCGGCTTCGCCCGCGCCATGCACGATACCGGCCTGGTGTCCGCCTACCACGCCCTGTGCCTGCGCCACATCAACACCCACCACCGGGGGGAGCTGCTGGCAGCCGCCCTGGGGGTGAGCAGCACCGGGCGGGAGGTCCTGTTCTGCTACCTGCCCCTGGTGCAGGCGCTGATCGACAAAGGGGTGTATCCGGAAACCGCCCAGGCCATCTACGGCCTGGCGCTGCTGCTGGAACGGGGTATTCTCTATCAGCCTCCCGTGGCGCCGGCCCTGTGGCGCCAGATCGCCCTGCCCCTGTCCAGCGCCACCCGGGCAACCCTGGTCCGGGCCTACGGGGACACCCTGCCTCCGGAAACCCGCCTGCTGGCCGGTGTGCTCAATATCCTCGGACAACCCCTGGGTATCGGCCAGGGCAACAACCCCACCTGCCAGGCGGCCCGGGCATTGTCCATGTGGTCCTACAACGACCCGGATTATCTGCTGCAGATGATTGCCTGGGCCGCCAGGGATGACGAGCTGGTGCTGCATTTCGAAGGGCAGCCGGTGTCGTCGCGGCAGGCGGTGGCGGGGCTCGCCAAGGGTCCGCTGCTGGATGTGGACCCCGTGTCCCTGGTACTGGCTCCCCATCTGGACCGCATCTACATGGCCATGGGCAAGCTGTGCGACAACCGCGGCGAGGATCCTCACCGCTGGATCAACCCGGAATTGCACGGCTGGTGGGTGGGGCGCGGCTTCCAGATCGCCGTGGATATCGCCACCGGCAAGCTCGAGCACTACAGGAACTTCCTGCGCGCCTTCCACGCCAGCTACCACCCTTACTACAACGGCAACCAGCCGGTGATTCACCCACAGCCGGCGGGTATCGCGGTCACCGACTCCGGGGCCCGCTTCGTGGGCTGGCACGCCATCACCATCCTACGGGTGGGGCTCGATCAGGACGGGGACATGCGGGTCTATTTTTTCAACCCCAACAATGACAGCGGACAGGACTGGGGCCACGACATCCGGGTGTCCACCAACGGCAATGGCGAGCGCTTCGGAGAAGCTTCCCTGCCCTTCGCCCGGTTTGTCTCCCGCCTCTACCTGTTCCACTACGACACCCTGGAACCCGGCAGCCCAGAGCTGGTGCCCGAGGAAGAACTGGCGGCCATCGAGGACATGGCGCGGGCCAGTTGGGCCATCGACAGATAGCTGGTGAAGCAGGCTGTTGAAAAATGCTGGCGTGGCGACGGACGCAATGCAGCTGGTTTTTCAGTAGCCTTCAGGGCTTCGCGGCACCAACCGTGTGCGGCGCCGGGCCCTCGATGGCGGCAATCTTGAGGGAAAACACCCCGGCATCGCGGTCGGCGAAATAATCCCGCAGGGCCAGGGTAACGGCCCGGAAGGCCAGTTCGTCCCAGGGAATCTCCTGCTCGGCAAACAGGGCCGTTTCGAGGGATTCCGCCCCTGGATAAAAGCCTTCATCCAACAGGGTGGCGCGGTGGAACATGTAAATTTGGCCGATGTGCAGAATGTCGTAGATGGCCCATAGCCCATCGATGGACACCCGGGCATTGGCTTCCTCCAGGCACTCGCGTTGCGCGCCGGCGGCAATGGTTTCCCCGGTTTCGAGAAACCCCGCCGGCAGGGTCCAGTAACCGTGGCGCGGTTCGATGGCGCGACGGCACAACAGCACGCGGTCTCCAAGCACGGGGATGCAACCCGTGATGATGCGCGGATTCTGGTAGTGGATCGCCTCGCAACTGGCGCACACAAAGCGCGGACGGTCGTCCCCCGGGGGGACGACCTGACGCAATGGGCCACCACAGTAATTGCAGAACTTCATGGTTCCCTGTAACGGTGGATCGGTCAGTCCACTGACAGGGTCTTGCTACCCTGACGGACAGACCCCAGCCTAAACCATCACGGGCAGTTTTTCACTGCCCGACGCCATTTCCATGCCCCCCTGCACGCTTGTCGGAAAAATGCGCCGCATGGAAGATGCCGGAACGACGAAAGTTGCGCGCCGCCCACCCCGGTGCCATGCTTTCCGGACAACAAGAGCGCCCCGACAACCGGTCGACATGCCATGCCAAAGACCCTGCGCCACTCAGTCCTGCTGCTGTTCGCCGTGCTGCTGACCTGTCCAGGCCAGGGATTGCTCGCAGGCACGGAAGGGGATTTGCAGCCCGTGCGGGTACAGCTCAAATGGACCCACCAATTCCAGTTCGCCGGTCACTACGCGGCGATCGAGCAGGGCTACTACCGCGACGCCGGGCTCGATGTCGTCCTCCACGAGGCCTCGCCGGGCCTGAATCCCATCGACCAGTTGCTGGGCGGCCGCGTGGAGTTCGCCGTGGCGGACACTGGCGCCCTGATCTACCGCGCCGCCAGCGCCCCCCTGGTGGCCCTGGCCGCCATCTTCCAGCATTCGCCCTCGGTGCTGTTGACCCTGGAGCAGAGCGGCATCCGCGAACTGGCCGATATCCGTCACCGGCGAGTGATGCTCGGTGGCGGCTACCTCAATGCCGAGCTGATGGCCACCCTGGCCAGGGCGGGCATTGGCGGCGACGACTTTCAACTGGTTCCCATCGACCCGTCCCTGGATGCCCTACTGGAAGACAGAACGGATGTCTACAACGCCTACACCACCAATGAACCTTACTTTCTCGACCAGCAGGGAGTTCGCTATGTGATCTTTCAACCCCGGGATTACGGGGTGGATTTCTATGGGGACATTCTGTTGACCACCGAGGCGGTCATCGCCAGGAACCCTGACCTGGCGCGGCGTTTCCGGGAAGCGACCCTGCGAGGCTGGGACTATGCGGTGAAGCATCCCGAAGCCGTGGTGGATCTGATATACAACCACTACAACACCACGGGAAAATCCCGGGATCACCTACGATTTGAAGCCCAGGAAGCCATCAAGCTCATCCTGCCGGAAGTTGTGCCCGTCGGATACATGAACGAGGATCGCTGGCGGCGCATTGCCGACACTTTCCAAGCACAAGGCATGTTGCGGGGCGAAGTGGATTTCACGGAGTTCCTGTACCAACCGGAAGAAACAGCACTGCTGGTGGAGTTTCTCACCCATTACGGCCCTGAAATCCTTTTTACCCTCGTGGGGCTGTCGCTACTGGCCATGCTGTTGCACATCCTGCGGCTGCGCAACCAAATCGGGGCGCGCACCCGGGAACTGGACAGAGCCCGCCAACAGGCGGAAGTGGAGGCCCGCACCGACGCCCTCACCTGCCTGCCAAATCGCCGGCGCTTTTTCGAGGATCTGTCCCGGGATATTGCCCTGGCGGAACGCCACGGCACCCCACTGTCCATCATCAGTCTGGATATCGACCACTTCAAGGCGGTCAATGACCACCATGGCCATGCCGCGGGGGATCAGGCCCTGCGTCATGCCGCGCAAGTGCTGCGGCGCTTTGTCCGGGTCGGGGATGTCGCCGCCCGCATCGGTGGCGAGGAATTCGCCCTTGCCTGCCCCAACACCGATGGCAAGTCCGCGCGGCAACTGGCGGAACGCATCCGCAAAACCATGGTGAGCACGCCGGTGGAATACGGCGAATGCCAAATCGGCCTCTCCCTCAGCATTGGCGTTGCCGGACACATACAGGGAGAAAGTGCCGACGACCTGTTGCGGAGGGCGGATCTGGCCCTCTACCGAGCCAAGCAGCAGGGCAGGAACCAAGTCTGCGAATGGTCACCGGAGGCAACGGTCGAAGAAACCCAATAGACCTGGCCCAAGCTTGCCCGGGACACCGCCCTACTACTGTAGCGGGGCTTAACTCAGTGCCATTGGGGTCTGGCCTCGGGGCTTGCATCGCTCCCGGTTCACGAATGCCACCGCCATGGAGGGCATGGATCGGTGGACGCCTCCGCTTTACAGCAATAACCGCCGCACATCGCCGAGCATCGCCACCAGGTCGGTCAGAAACCTGCCAGCATCGGCGCCGTTGATCAGCCGGTGGTCGTAGGTCAGGCTCAGGGGGAGCATCTGGCGCGGCACAAATTCCACACCATTCCACAGCGGTTGCACGGCGGCCTTGGACACGGCGAGTATGGCCGCCTCGGGGCTGTTGATGATGGGGGTGAAGCCTCTGCCACCGATGGCGCCGAGGCTGGTGATGCTGAAGCTGCCGCCCTGCATGTCAGTGGCCGACAGCCTGCCGTCCCGCGCCTTTTGCGCCAGCATCGCCGACTCCTCGGCGAGCTCCCACAGCCCCTTGGTGTCCACATCGCGGATCACCGGCACCAGCAGGCCACGGGGGGTATCCACCGCCATGCCAATATGGACGAATTTTTTCTGGATCACCTTGTCGCCGCTGCTGTGCCAGGAACGGTTGATCACCGGGTGGGCTCTCAAGGCGTGGGCACAGGCCAGCAGGATAAAGGCCACCGGCGTGAGCTTGACGCCCCGCTTCTCCGCCTCGCCCTTGAGGCTGGCGCGAAACGCCTCCAGATCGGTGATATCGGCGTCGTCGAACTGGGTCACCGCCGGCACATTGAGCCAGGTACGGGTCATGTTGGCGGCGGTAAGCCTGGCGATGCGGCTGAGGGGCACTTCCTCGATCTCGCCGAACTGGCTGTAGTCCACATCCGGTATGGGTGGAATCCCGCCGCCATCGCCGCCGGAGGCCACCGGCGGGGCGCCAGCGCTGGCCGCCGCCAGGGCGTTTTTGACATAACCCTGCACATCCTCGCGGGTGACGCGCCCCTTGTCGCCGCTGCCCCTGACATTGCGCAGGTCGACCCCCAGCTCGCGGGCAAACTGGCGCACCATGGGACCGGCATAGATAGCCGCCGCCGGGGCTTCGGGCTCGCTCAACCCGCGGCTGGCTTCAGCACGAGTGGTGTCCTTGGACGGAGATTGCGGTTTATCCGGGGTCTCCGCCGAGGCTTTATTTTTCTCCTGGCCCGACGCTGGCGCGGACTCGGGATCCCGCGCGGCGGATTCTGCTTGCTGAGGTGGGCTTTCGTCGCTGGCGGCCTCCGAGGGGGCTTCCACCTCCATCTCGGCCACCGTATCGCCGGATTTGACCTTGTCCCCCACCGACACCACCACCCGGACAACCTTGCCGCTGTAGGGGCTGGGGACATCCATGGAGGCCTTGTCGGATTCCAGGGTCATCAGCGCATCCCCCTCCGCCACCCTGTCCCCGCCGGCAATGGCGATCTCGATCACCTCCACCGCCTGGTCGGTGCCGAGGTCCGGCAGTGTGACACCCTGCTTGGCGGTTGACTTGCCACCACCTGGGGACTTTTCACGCTTTTCTTCCGGCGCGGCTTTGTCTTCACCCTGCTTGCCGGTGGCCTTCTCGGCGGCTGATGCCTTGCCATTTTCCTTGCCATTTTCCTTGCCACTATCCTTGCCACTATCCTTGCCACTATCCTTGCCACTATCCTTGCCGTCATCCTCGCCGGCTTGGCG
>JBJHDJ010000079.1:5040-8898 GCA_050486485.1 Porticoccaceae bacterium | reverse complement strand
CCCTCCGGGGTCCGGCCCGCAATCACAGATTGCGTGCGTTCGGCCGCGCACAAAGCTTCGCTTTGTAAACGCTTGCCTCACCCCTGGGGGCTCGACGGCGCCATCCCTGGCGCCGACGGTCTCGAAAACTCTCCCCCGGGACACCGCCCTACTACCGTAGAGGGGCTTAAGGAACCTCTGAAAAACTACTGCGCGACCCGATCCGCACCCTCGCGTGCTCACTCACCCCTCGCCTATCTATCTGATATGTCTCGGGGATTCGCTGCGCGGCTCGGGGCGCCTCGGGCCGCTCGCTACGTTTTTCAGAGGTTCCTTAAGTCAGTGCCATTCGCGTCAGGGCTTGGCCTTGGTCAGAGATCCGCAACCCTTTCTCGTCGCCTGAAAGACATCGGTGCGGGTTGGCTGATGGTTGGTTGATAGTTTGCTGATAAAAGCCTGCTAGTCCGCCTTCCGCCGCGCCATCTCCACAAACTCGCACATCCGCTCCGCGCCATCGGCGATCCTCGGCCCATGGCGGTGCAACAGGTCGGGATCGATCACCCTGACCTGATCGTTGGCCACGGCAGTGATGCCAGGCCACTTTTTCCAGTCGCCGATCCAGGGCGGTGGCTCGCCATCCGCTTCGCTGACCACGATCAGTTGCGGATCCCGCAGCAGCACCGCCTCCAGGCTGGTGTTGACCACCAGGGCGGGAGCTTCGGCAAAAATGTTGACCCCACCGCACAGGCGGATGATGTCCGATACCAGATGATCGCCGTTGAGGGTGATCATGGGCTGGTTCCAGATCTGGTGGAACACCCGCACCGGGGATCGCCCGGCATAGGACTGCCGCAGGGTATCAATGCGGGTGGTGAAGCCCTCGGTGATGGCGCGGGCCTCGCTTTCCCGTCCGGTGAGCATGCCGAGATCCGCCATCACCCGGGGAATGTCCTCCAGCCGCTCCGGTTCCTGGACATGCACGGTAAGGCCCAGGGATCTGAGGCGGTTGGCCACCTGCTCGCCATTGCCGGTGAGCCACACCAGCACCAGATCCGGATCGAGGCGCAGCACCACTTCGTAGTTGATGGCGCTGCTGCTGCCCACCCTGGGAATGGCGAGGGCCGCTTGCGGGTAATCGCTCCACTCCACCGCGCCCACCAGGGCGTCGCCAGCACCTAGTGCGAACAGTTGCTCGGTGATATGGGGACTGAGGCTGACGATGCGCTTGGCCGGGGATGGCAGCGAGACTTCCTGCCCCGTGGCGTCCGTAACCGTGACTGGAGCGGCCTGGGCCACGAGCCATGGAGTTACCAGCAGGGCGAGGGCCGTGAGTGCTAGGAATAATCGGTGCATCAGGAAATCACCAGCGGCTTGCCGGTGACCGGGTGGGGCTGCACCAGGGCATCCACCTCGAATACCCGCCGGATGGTCGACGGGGTAAGCACCGCCCGGGGTGGGCCGGATTCCGCCACCCGGCCGCAACTGAGCAGTAGCAGACGACTGGCGCAGCGGGCCGCCATGTTGAGGTCGTGCAGCACCATCACCACGCCGAAGCCCTGCTCCGCCAGGCGCTCCACCAGATCCAGAGTGAGTTGCTGGTGGGCCAGGTCGAAGGAGGCGGTGGGTTCGTCGAGGATCAGATAGCGGGGCCGATCCGCCTGTGGAGAGCCAGCCTGTGGGGAGTCCGCCTGTGGAGCGTCGGCCAGGGGATCCCAGATCTGCGCCAGCACCCGCGCCAGTTGCACCCGCTGCTTCTCGCCACCCGACAACTGGGTGTAGATGCGCTCCCGCAGGTGGCTGCCGTCCACGGCGGCGAGGGTTTCAGCGACGATGGCCAGGTCGCGGCGATGGCCGCTGTCGTGGGGGGTGCGGCCCAGCAGCACCACCTCCTCCACGGTGAAGGGAAACTCCAGGCTGGCGCCCTGGGGCAATACCCCAAGCCTGCGGGCCCGTTCGCGGGGCTGCCAGTCCGCCAGCGGGCGGCCGTCGAACAACACCTGGCCCACCGTGGGGCGCCATTCGCCGGTGAGCACCCGCAACAGGGTGGTCTTGCCGGCGCCGTTGGGGCCGAGGATGGCGAGGATTTCCCCTGGGGCCACGGCGATGTCGATGCCCTCCAGCAGGCGCACGCCGTGAAGATCGAGCCCAACACCCCGCAGCTCCAGGCTCATGGCATCACCCCCCCGGTGTGGCGGCGGCGCTGCTGGATCAGCAGGGACACGAAGAAGGGAGCGCCGATGAGGGCGGTGATCACCCCGGTGGGCAGTTCGGCGGGCAGGATCAGCACCCGCGCCAGGGTGTCCGCCACCACCATGAACAGGGCACCGAGGATCAGGGAGCAGGGAATCAGGTGGCGGTGATCCGGGCCGATCAACAGGCGCACCCAGTGGGGCACCATCAAGCCGACGAAGGCGACGATGCCGGCGCTGGCGACGCCGATGCCCACCGCGAAGGCGGTGAGCAGGATGATGCGGCGCTTCAGGGCCTCCACATCCACCCCCAGGTGGCGGGCCTCGGACTCCCCCAGCAGCAGGGCGTTGAGGGCCTGGCTGTGGCGCGGCAATACCACCACCATGAGCACGGCGGCCACGGCGACGATGGCCACCCGCTCCCAGTTGGCGCCCTCCAGGCTGCCCATCTGCCACAGACTGATGCGCCGCAGCATGTCGTTGTCGGCGAAAAATCCGAACAGGCTGTTGAGGGCGCCCGCCAGGGCGGTGATGGCGATACCCGCCAGCAGCATGGTGGCCACCGAGGTGCCCGCCTGGGTGGTGGCGAGGCGATACACCAGGATCACGGCAACAAAGCCGCCGATAAACGCCCCCACCGCCACCAGGGACATGCCCAGCCAAGTGCCCGCCAGCAGGCCACCGCCAAACACCACGACAAAACCGGCGCCGGCGGAGGCGCCGCTGGCCACGCCGATCAGGGAGGGATCGGCCAGGGGGTTGCGGAACAGGCCCTGCATGGCGGCCCCCGCTCCCGCCAGTACCAGCCCCAGCAGGGCGGCGAGCATCAGGCGCGGCAGGCGGATGGCGAACAGGATCAGTCCCTCGCGGCTTTGGCCGCCTCCCAGCCAGTCGACGAGGGTAGTGAAAAATACTCCCGGTGTGACAAACACGGCGCCGCTGAGCAGCCCCGCCACCAGGGCCACCGGCAGCAGGAGCAACAGTATCCACAGCAACTGGCGGTGGTGGAGAGGGCGCATGGTGGCTGGCCTGGGGCGGTCAGTAGTCGACGCCCTTGCGGGCCTTGATGCCACTGGCGTAGGCGTGCTTCACATCCTTGAGTTCGGTGACGGTATCCGCCAGATTCCGCAGGGCGCTGCCGCCGCCGCGGCCGGTGACCACCACCGACTGGTTGACGGGGCGCTGCGCCAGGGCGCTGAGCACCCGGTCCTCGTCCAGGTAGCCGTAGCTGAGCATGTAGGTGAGTTCGTCCAGCACCACCAGGTGGTAACTGTCGTCCCTGAGCATGGGTTCGGCCACCGCCCAGGTGCGCTCGGCGGCGGCGATGTCGCCACTTTTGTCCTGGGTGTCCCAGGTGAAGCCGGTGCCCATCTGATAGAACGACACCTCGGGGCACTTGTCGCGGATGTACAGTTCCTCGCCGGACAGTTGCTGGCCCTTGATGAACTGCACCACCCCCACCCGGTAGCCGTAGCCGAGGCTGCGCATCACCATGCCGAAGGCGGAGCTGCTCTTGCCCTTGCCATCGCCGGTGAGCAGGATCATCACGCCGCGCTCGGTATCCGCGGCGGCGATGCGGGCATCGACCTTTTCCTTGAGCTTCTGCATCTTGCGCTTGTGGGCGTCGTCGGCCATGGGTATTCCTCGTTGTCAACGCTGGAGGGATCGGTTGCAAGGCAACCTCCTACAG
>JBJHDJ010000079.1:0-5030 GCA_050486485.1 Porticoccaceae bacterium | reverse complement strand
CTCCTACAGTGGTGGGTTACGCCCGCGGCTAACCCACCCTACCAGCACAAAGCGACCTGTAGGATGGGTTGAGCGCAGCGATACCCATCGCAGCTGGTTGATGGGTATCGCTGCGCTCAACCCATCCTACCCCTGATCCGCTTAAAAGCGGTATTCCACCGCCAGGGTGGCGTTTCTCCTTGGCGACGGGTAGTAGGCTGGCGCCCCGAAGAAGGTCACCAACTCGGTGTACGCTTTGCCGGTGATGTTGTTGAGCCGCGCCCGCAGCAGCCAGTCCCCCGCCTGCCAGGAGGCCGCCAGGTTGTACACGGTGTAGCCCCCCAGTTCGTTGGCGCCCGCCAGGTCGACGGCCACGGCGCCAGTGTGGATCGCTTCCGCCATCAGACGCAGGTTGTCGGTGGCGCCGTAGGCCAGGGACAGCTTGCCGAGTTTTTCCGAGACTCCCGGCACCCGGTTGCCGTCCAGGGGGCCGGCATCGAATTCGGCGGTCATGCGGGTGACGCTGGCGCGGGCCTCGAGATTGTCCATAACCTGCCAGGCGGCATCCAGGGTGGCGCCGCGGCGGCGGGTGTCGTCGAAGTTGACATTGGCCCACAGGTCGGTGTCGTAGCCGATCTCGTTGTCGATGGCGTGATCGAACAGCACCAGCCCCAGGGCCAGGGTATCGAGCTGCCACTCGCCCCCCAGCTCCCAGGCCACCCCCTCCTGGGGCTTGAGGGCCACCACGGCGCCCATGAAGTCGACATTTTCATCGGCGAGGGGGAACCGAAAGGTCTCGTCGCGATTGACGAACAGCCGCAGGTTGTCGGTGGCGCGCCAGGAAGCCCCCACCTGCCGCACGGTGAGACTGTCGTCGTAGTCCGCCTGGAACCAACCGCCGTCCACGTCGACATCCACTTTCGCATGGCGAATACCGGCGGAGAGTTGCAGGGTGTCGATGGGGGAGTAGATAACCTGGGCGTAGCCGCTGCGGCGCTCGTGGCGGTGTTCGCTCGCACTGTCGCCAAAGAGAGAACTCACTAACAGATCGTAGTCGTAATTCTCCAGGTCGCCCCCCAGGGTGACGCGCCAGTCACCGAGGCTCAGCACCAGGCGCGGATCGACAATATCCACCTGGCGGGTCTGCTCGGTACGGCTGTCGCCGAAGGACAGGGAGCGGCCCAGTATGGTCGCATCCTCGTCGCGGCGGGACAGGCTGGCGAGCAGTTGCGCCACCTCGCCGAAACGGTGGTCGATGCCGGCGCGATACATCTCGGCGTCGATGCGGTAATCGTTGAAGCTGTTGCCCGCCTGGCGGCGATCCTGACGGCGCTCGAAATCCTGCAGGGCGCCGGGCAGCCGGAAGTCGTTATCGGTGCTCTGCACCTCGGCAAACACACGGCCATAGCCATAGCGCCAGCCGGCCTCGGCGCGCCAGCGCCGGTAGTCCACCTCGGTGTCGTCCCGGTAGCCGTCGGATTTGTCCAGTTGGCCACTCACCCGGTAGTCGAGGCGATCGTCCAGGGCGGTGCCGCCGTAGGCGCCCTGCAAGTTGCGTGCTGAATAGCTGCCCGCCCCGGCGGACACGAAACCGCCCTGCTCGCGGCCCTGGCGGGTGATCACATTCACCACGCCGCCCACCGCCTGGTCGCCGTACAGCACCCCGGCGCCGCCTTCCAGCACCTCGATGCGCGCCACATCCGCGAGGGCGATGGCGGTGAGGTCCGGCTCCGACAGGTCGGAATTATTGAGGCGGCGTCCGTCCAGCAGGATCAGGGCGTTTTGCCCGGCACCGAGGCCGCGCAGGGACAGGCTGACATTGCGGCCGGTGCCGACACTGTCGCGCACCTGCAGGGAGCCCTCGCCGCGCAGCAGCTCCTCGACGCCGCGGGCGGCGCTCAGTTCGATGGCATCGGCATCGATGACCCGCACCCGCATGGGCACGCGGTCGATGCTGTAGGGGGAGCGGGTGGCGGTGACCACCACCTCGTCGTCGAGCTGGTGGGCAAGGGTCGAAAGGCTGGCGGCGCAGAGCCCAAGGGCAAGCGCGGTGTGGGTAAACGTTTTCATGGTAATCCTCAATCGTGAACAAACGGGCACAAGGATTGAGGGAGGGGAAGAGTGGATCAGGCCGGAAACAGGGACAGGCGATCAGCCACCGACAAAGCCCTCCGCTTCATCGTTGCAGTCATTGCTCAGGCCGGTTTCGGGCTTGCGATCGAGATCGTTTACCGTTGCGGGGGCAGCGATGGTTTTGTCATCCGGCGGCCAAAATCAGCCGGTGACGCACCAGACTTCCCGTTTACCCCGTTCCAACTGGCCTTGGCGAGACCAGTGAGCGGGCACCTGAAGCAAGGTGGGGGATTGTATAGGCAGTGTACGGGCTGGTCAATTTGAACAATTACTTTGCGAACAACTACAGTGAACAACTACAGTGAACAACTACAGTGAACAACTACAGTGAACAACTACAGTGAACAACTACAGGCTCACGAGGCTCACGCCCGGCCCGACAGATTGAGCACATGGCCGACCCGGGCCATCTGGTTTTTCTCGGCGGCCAGGGCGTGGCGGGTGAGGGGATGATCCTGCAGCCAGCCGGGAGGGAAGCGCAGGTTGAGGGAGTTGTCCTTCACCGTCAGGTGGTAAGGCGGCTCGCCCTCCACCGGGGTAACGAACTTGAACAGCACCGCCAGCCGCAACAGCAGGCACAGGCGCAGCAGATTGGCGCGCCGCCCATTGCCCCGGTTCTCGAACTCTCCCTGGGGGATTTTCTGGCGGTGTCCGCGGATCAACAGCCCCAGTTCCGCCTGCTCGGCATTGGAAAAACCCGGAAGATCGGAGCACTCCACCAGGTACTGGCCGTGCTTGTGGAAGTGACTGTGGGAAATGGCCAGCCCCACATCGTGAAGCCGCGCCGCCCACACCAGCAGATCCAGATCCTCGGCGCCCAGCCCCCAGCCCTCGCTGGCGCTGTTGTACAGGTGGCGGACCGTGTCCTCCACATGGCGTGCGCTGGCCTCGTCAACCCCGTAGCGCTGCATCAGGGCATTGACGGATCGCTCCCGCACATCCTCGTGGGTATGGCGACCGACCATGTCGTACACCACCCCCTCGCGCAGGGCACCGGTGGAGGTGCGCATGTGGTCCACCCCGAGGGCCTCGAAAAAGGCGCAGGTAATGGCCAGCCCAGACGCAAAGACATTGCGCCGCCGCTCCGACAGCCCCGGCAAACTGGCAAGGGATTCGAAATCGGGATAGCGCAGCAGCAACTTGCGCAACCGCAGAAGGTTTTCCGCGCTGATGCCGCTCGGCGCCCAGCCCTGTGCGGCGATGATGTTCTCCTGGGAGCGCAGGGTGCCGGAGGATCCCACCGCGTTGCTCCACCCCAGCCGGCGAAACGCCGAACGGATGTTGAGCACCTCCCGGTAGGCGGAAAAATAGGCGCTGTCGAAGGCCTTGCGGGTGATCTTGCCGCCGGGGAAAAAGCGCTCGGCATAGGAAACGCAGCCCATGTGCAGGCTTTCCATGAGTCGCGGTTCAAAGCGCTCGCCGATGATGAACTCGGTGCTGCCACCGCCAATGTCCACCACCAGCCGCGCATCGTCATCCGCCAGGGTGTGGGCCACCCCCAGGTACACCAGGCGGGCCTCCTCGCGACCGGAAATCACCTCCACGGGGTGGCCGATCACCGCCTCGGCGGCGGCGCGGAATTCGCGCCCGTTGTTCGCCACCCGCAGGGCATTTGTGCCCACCACCCGCACAGCTCCCGGGCTGAGCACATTGAGGGCCTGGCGAAAGCGGGCCAGGCACGCCAACCCTCGCGCCATGGCCTCCGGATGCAGCCCCTCGTCGCTCATGCCGGCGGCAAGCTGCACGGTCTCCGCGAGGCGCTCCACGGGGCGCACCTCGCCGTGCTCCACCCGGCAGATCACCATGTGAAAGCTGTTGGAGCCGAGATCGACAGCGGCCACCAGCCTTGGACCGGGGGCATCTGGGCCCGCTGGGGGTGATGAAAGGGCCTCAGTCTTCCCCGGGCGGGGCGCTGGTGACATTGTGACCTCGGTCAGGCAGGTGTATGATGCCCGGGATTTTACCCTTCAATTTCCTCTATTCACATGACCAACGGAGAATCCCATGGGCGACAGCATCGTTCACGTGACCGATTCCAGCTTTGACAGCGATGTGCTCGGTTCCGACATTCCTGTGCTGGTTGACTTCTGGGCCGCCTGGTGCGGACCCTGCAAGATGATCGCACCCCTGCTGGACCAGCTCTCCGAGGAGTACGACGGCAAGGTCAAGGTGTGCAAGATCGATGTCGACGCCAACCCCCAAACCGCCGCCAAGTTCAGTGTGCGCGGGATTCCCACCCTGATGCTGTTCAAGGGCGGCGAGTTGGAGGCCACCAAGGTGGGCGCCCTGTCCAAGTCCCAGCTCACCGAATTTGTCGACGGCAATCTGTGACCGACCCGGCAGCTTGCCGACGCCCAACCGCCAAGCCCTTGCGCTTTGACGCGCAAGGGCTATAATCCGCCCACCAACCGGCTTTACCCCGCTCGCTCCCGCACCTCGCTTTCCCGATTCCGTTTCCGGTACCGCCCAGAATAACACGGGGTCTCGAGCCGCAGGGTTCCTCGAAAACCATCTTTCCAAGGCAATGCCATCGCCGGCGGCCACCCGCAACCCATCAACCCCAGCAACTACCTCTCCCCTATGAATCTGACTGATCTGAAAACCAAACCCATCGCCGAACTTGTCCAAATCGGCGAGGAAATAGGCCTCGAAAACCAGGCCCGCTCCCGCAAGCAGGACATCATCTTCAATATCCTCAAGCGTCACGCCAAGAGCGGCGAGGACATCTACGGCGACGGGGTGCTGGAAATTCTCCCCGACGGGTTTGGCTTTCTGCGCTCCGCCGACGCATCCTATTTGGCCGGCCCCGACGATATCTATGTATCCCCCAGCCAGATTCGCCGCTTCAACCTGCGCACCGGCGACAGCATCGCCGGCAAGATCCGCCCCCCCAAGGAGGGCGAGCGCTACTTCGCCCT
>JBJHDJ010000078.1:0-8902 GCA_050486485.1 Porticoccaceae bacterium | reverse complement strand
ATCAGAGAGATAGGCGAGGGGTGAGCGAGCACGCGAGGGCGCGGATCGGGTCGCGCAGTAGTTTTTCAGAGGTTCCTTAGTCATGGGACGCACCCCTATTGCCCAAGGGCCGCTTTTTTTCGAACAGATAGTGGGACACAAACCATTCGTTGCCGCCGTGGGTGCGAAACAGTTCCGCGCAGGCCATGTAGAACAGCCGCCAGCGCATCACCCACAGGGTGGCTTCATCGCCGTGGATGCTGGCCATCACCGCCCGCACCCGATCCTCCTGCCGGTCCTGGCGGGCCAGCCAGGCATCGAGGGTTTTGGCGTAGTGATGGCCGTTCCAGGCCCACTGCTCCACCAGTGACAGGTGTTCCTGGAAATACAGGGGCAGATCGGCGCTGGGCATCATCCCCCCGCGGAAGAAATACCGGGTCATCCAGTCGGTTTCGCTTTCCTCGACAAAGAAGTAGGGACTTTCCCGGTGGCAGAACACATGCATGAAGAAACCCCCGCCGGTGTTCAGCCAACTGGCCACCCGGGCAAACAGGGTGCGCCAGTTGCGCATGTGCTCGAACATCTCCACCGACACCACCCGATCGAACGAGGCGTCGGGCTGGAACTGGTTCATGTCGGCGGTGATCACCCGCACATTGGTGATGCCCATGTCCGCCGCCCTGGCTTCGATGTAGCTCCGCTGGCTGTGGGAGTTGGACACCGCGACGATTTCGGCTCCGGGATAGTGCTCCGCCATCCACAGGCTCAGGGACCCCCAGCCACAACCCAACTCGAGGATCCGCTGGCCGTCGGCGAGTCCAGCCCGCTGGCAGGTGATGGCCAGGGCCTGGCGCTCGGCCTGTTCGAGGGTTTCGACACCTTCCCCCCAGTGGCAACTGCTGTACTTGCGACGGGGCCCCAGCACCAGGTCGTAGTAGGCGCTGGGCACCTCGTAGTGCTGCTCGTTGGCGGCCTCCGGCATCACCGCCAGCAGGGAGGCATCCATGCTGGCCAGGAACCTGGCCTTGTAGGCGATCAGCGCCTCCCTGTCCTCCCCCGGCAGGGAGTCCAGCCTGTCCCGCAGCAGGCGACGAATGCCGGCACGGATCAGGGGGTCGGGCACGCGGCCCGCTTCGCTGAGGTCGATCAAACGGGTGGTGATACTCATGGCTGTGGTCCCAGTGGCAAATCGCCATCGTGCAGATAGCGATGGATTTCCTCGACGCCCTTCACCAGGTCCGCTCCCACCGGTCTGGCGCCGACACCGGCAAGACCGGCGTCCAGGCTGACTGTCCCGGCGCCACCGACGAACACGGGGCACTCAACCCCGCGAACCATGTGGCGCAGATCCCGCTCGATCAGTTGCCAGCCGGGCTGCAGGGTGGAAGAGATCACCACCGCCGCGGCGCGGGTCCTGCTCACCACCTTGGGGATTTCCTGCAGGGGCATGTCGGCCCCCAGCAGCACCAGATCGAATCCGCGGCTGCGGGCCACCAGGGCGAACAGCAGCAGCCCGTATTCGTGGCGCTCGCCGGGCATGCAGGCGGCCACGATGCGGCGGCCACGGATCGCGGGTTGGGCGTGGTGCCAGCGGGAGCCGAGCTTGTTGCGTATGTAGAGACCGAAGAAATGCTCCTCGGCGACACCGTTGATACCGGACTCCCAGTTGTTGCCCACCATTCTCAGCAGGGGAATGATCAACTGCTCGGTGACCAGACTGGTGGGAAAGGCGCCCAGGGCGTCGTTGTACAACTGGTCGAGGCGCTGCTCGTCGAAATCGTTGATGGCGTCCAGCATGCGGGCGCGGATGCGCTCCCAATTGTCATCGCTGACCGCCAGCTCGGGCTCCTGCTCCTCCAGTTTCAACAGGTCTCCCACCCGGCTCACCGGGATGCCGGTCTCCAGCAACGCCGTGACCCGGCGGATGAGGGCGATATGCTCGACACTGAACAGGCGGTGACCCTTGGGGGTGCGGTGAGGCACCAGAAACCCGTAGCGCCGCTCCCAGGCCCGCAGCGTCACGGTGGGCACGCCGGTGGCCTCGGATACCACGCTGATGGGGAACAGCTCCTTCTTGTCACCCACCTCGACGATCAGGGGTTTGGTTTTCATGGACACCATATCTATACAAATTTGTATAGATATTTGTACATGTATTTTTGGCGAAAGCAAGAGCTTTCCGACGAATGGAACCGGACTGCCGGGGAGTGACGGAAAATAGGACGGGGGGTGCCGGCAGGGACGGGAGATCGAAGCCCGCCCCACCAATAACAAAAAATATATTTTATTTCAAACTCTTACTAATAAAAACCCGGGGACACCACCGCGCTTTGCCGACCGGATCATGCCCTTGGGGGAACCCTTGCCGCGGTCAATCCGCCAGCCGGCCCCACAGGTCGTATTCGTCGGCGTCCTCCACGACAACCTGTACAATCTGTCCAGGTTGCAGGTGCGTTTGGCCATCGAGAAAGATATTGCCATCGATCTCCGGGGCATCGGCGGTAGTGCGTCCCACCGCGCCCTCCTCGGCGATTTCGTCGATGATCACCGCGACCGTCCGGCCAATTTTGGCCGCCAGCCGCGCGGCGCTGATGGCCTGCTGGGTTTCCATGAAGCGTTCCCAGCGCTGCTGCTTGACCTCCTCGGGCACCGCGCCCGGCAACTGGTTGGCGGGGGCCCCGGCCACCGCCTCGTACTTGAAGCAACCGACCCGATCCAGTTGCGCCTCGTCGAGCCAGTCCAGCAGATAGCGGAAATGCTCCTCGGTCTCACCCGGGAAGCCGGTGATGAAGGTGCTGCGAAGAGTGAGATCAGGACAGATCTCCCGCCAGCGGCGAATGCGCTCGAGCACCTTCTCCTCGTTGGCGGGGCGTTTCATGGCCCTCAATACATCGGGGTGAGCATGCTGGAAGGGGATGTCCAGGTAAGGCAGGATCCGCCCCTCCGCCATCAGCGGCAACAGGCTGTCCACATGGGGATAGGGGTAGACATAGTGCAGTCGCACCCACGCCCCCAACTCGCCGAGGGTTTCACACAACTGTTGCATATGGGTCTTGATGGGACGACCCTGCCAGAAACCCGTGCGGAATTTGATGTCCACCCCATAGGCACTGGTATCCTGGGAAATCACCAGCAGCTCCCGGGTGCCGCCCTTGACCAGCCGCTCCGCCTCGTCCATCACCTCGCCGACGGGGCGGCTCACCAGGTCGCCGCGGATGGATGGAATGATGCAGAAACTGCAACGGTGGTTACAGCCCTCGGATATCTTCAGGTAGGAGTAGTGCCGCGGGGTCAGCTTCACCTCGCTGGCGGGCACCAAGTCAGTGTAGGGATCGTGAACGCGCCGTTGGGGAGCCCACTGGTGCACCGCGCTGACCACCGCCTCGTACTGGTGGGGACCGGAGACCGCCAGCACCCCCGGGTGGGCCTCCCGTATGCGCGCCTCCTCGCCCCCCATGCAACCGGTGACGATGACCCTGCCGTTCTCCGCCATGGCCTCGCCGATGGCGTCGAGGGACTCCTGTTTGGCGCTGTCGAGGAAACCGCAGGTGTTGACCACCACCACATCCGCGTCCTCATAGCTGGGCACCACCTGATAGCCATCGAGCCGCAACTGACTGAGGATGCGCTCCGAGTCCACCAGCGCCTTGGGGCAACCGAGGGAGATGAAACCGACTTTCATGGGGCTGTCGGCCCCGCCGGGGAGAGCATGATTGGGATTGGCCATGGAGATTCCGCGAGGTTGACTGGCGGATGGGTGCCGCCGGGGTTGCGCATTTTACCCCCTATCGGATGCCAGCCCAAGGGCTGCTCCCCGCGCGTGCCATTGCTGTTACAATCGTTTGCATAGCTGTTCCGTCCAGGCGCGGCGGGCAACAATCCACCATCGATCGCAACAGGATGATAAGACCATGGACCCGATCATTCCCGAAAAGGAAGAACGAGTGGCCCATCAGGAAGGGTTGACCGCCAGGGGGCGGGCAGGCAATGGCGCTACCGAAGCCGCCCTGTGGCCCAGCGATGCCAGGGGCTGGATGGCGAAACTGGCCATCCCCGCGGTGCTGCTGCTGGTGATTCTCATCCAGTATGCCGTACACAGCCAGGGTATCAGCGCCCTTGAAGCCCAGGTCAACGCGCTGCGGGACAGCGCCGCCAGGCCCCGCTCCGATCCCGCGTCGGCGATGATCCCCGCTGCCGACCACGACAGCCTTGACGATCTCCAGGCCCTGGTGAGCGAACACAGCGGGTTGATCCAGACCCTGGAGCAACGCCTGGCCACCCAGATCGTCGAGCTGGACAACCTGAGGACGACCACTTCCGACAATCTCGCCCTGCTGGGGGGCGCACCGCTGCGCGGCGCCGGCAGCCTGGAAGAACTGCGGGAAACCCTGGCCAACCTCGACACACGGGTCACCGATCTCGACACCCGCGCCCAACCCTCGGCAGCAACCGACGAGTTGGATGCGCAAGTGGCCGCCTTGCGCGCACGGCTCGATGAAGTGGCCAGCCAAACCGCCGCCAACATCGCGGCACTGGAGGAGCAGGGTCGGTCACTGGCCCAGACAAGCAGCCAGGTGGCATCAAGCCTGGCGGATGCCGAGGACAGGACGAATAACCGCATTGCCACTCTTGATGAATCCCTGACCGTTAACAGCACGGCCTTGACCGCCGAGGTTCAAGCTCTGACCGCGCTGGTTCAGGCCACGGATCGGAAGTTCGAGGAGCTTGCCAACCAACAACACAGCCTGACTGAACACCTGGACTCGCGCCTGGCGGCATTGGACAACAGCCTGGGAGACACCACCCGGCCCCTCGCCAGCCAGTTGGGTGAGTTGACCAACCGCTTTACCTCGGCGGAGCAACGACTTAACCAACTCGATGAAGCGCTGAGCGCGGCGCCGGTGCAAACGGCCAGCCCAGTGGACAGCGCCACCATCACTGGGCTGACCGATGGCCTGGAAACCCTGCGCGTCGAGGTCGATGCCCTGGCGAATGCCCTGAGCACCCTCGACAGCGAGCAGACAACCGCTCTGCGGGAACGCGACTCGCGCATCACCCAGCTCGATGGGCGCCTCGATGCCCTGGCGGGCGACGCCCTCGACAACCTGGGCGCCGACATTGCCAGATTGGACGCCGCCATCGCCGCGACCGGAGAACGGCTCGAGGATCTGGCCAGCGGGCAGCGCTCCACCCAGGAACAACAGGATCAACGCCTGGCACAGCTCGCGGAGCGCATCGATTCAGTCGCCGACAACGCCCTGACGGAGGCTCGGGACAGTGTCCAGGAATTCGCCTCCCGTGTCGCCGACATCGACCGGCGGTTCGCGGAGCTGGAGGCCAGCCTCGATGGGCGCATCGACCGGTCACTCGCCGGCGTGTCCGACAACCTGCGCGGTCTCTCGGAGCAGACCGCCTCCCTGGAAACCACCGGCTCGTCCCTGGCAAGGGACCTCTCGGAACTGCGGGAATCCCTCGCCAGTGAAAGCCAACGCCTCGCCAGCCTGGAAAGCGCCCTGGAGAATACCAACGGCAGCCTGGAAACGCTGGCCAGTTCCGCTCCTCGGAGCACCCCGGTAGCGGATGCGGACCTGACGGAACAGCTCATCAGCCAGCGGATCAGCGCTGTCCTGGAGCCCAACCTGGCACGCCTCGACCATCAGGCCGACCAAATCGCAGCCTTGGAAGCCAGGCTGACCGAGCAGCTTGCCGACGCCGCGACCTTGCAGCGTGACGGGGACACCCTGAATGACAGACTGTCGCAGCTCGACCAGCGGGTCGCCACCCTTGACGAAGGCCTGACCACCGCCCTGGAGCAGCTCCCATCGACAGCCACCAAGGCGGAATTGGCGATCTTCATCGGCGCCATGGAGAGCGCCATGGCCAATCTGAACAGGCGCATCGATGCCGCCGGCACAATGATCGCCGGCCACGAAACCCGTTTCGCCCAGTGGCGGGACGATGTCGACATGCGCCCCGCCAGCGTGGCCGCCAGTGGCGACGGCGCGGCGGATGTCGATGAACTGCGCCGCCAGCTGGCCCGCCAGCTAGAAGCCATCGAGGAACTCCAGGCCGGCAACCGCCGCCTGGTGGCGGATCTCGCCACCACCAACCAGGAACTGGCGAACCTGCGGAACAACGCGGGCGGCGCGCCGGCGGCCGTCGACGACACTCGCATCAATGCCCTTGGCCGCCGCGTCGACGACGCCCTCGCCAGCCTGAATGCCCAGGAAGTGGCCCTCAACAACTGGCGGGAAAGCATCGAGAATCGCATTGCCGACAACGAAGGACGGCTGGCCGCCATCAACCAGTCCTCCCCGGTGGATCAGGCGGAAATCAACCGCATTCGCGAGACCATCGCCCTGCTGAAAAAGCAGCACCCCTTCGTCAGGTTTCCATGAATGAGCGTTTATGACCCTGGCGCACAAACGGGATAGTCATCTTGATCCATCCCGGCGTGCGCCAGGAAATTGCGGCGTGAATGAACACTGTGTGCATGACGCTACCGACATGAGCACTGCTGGCGAGCTACCGCCAGGCTGCCACGCGAAGCGAGGGAGGAACCCGGGTCAGTGGTAACCGCCTCCCTGGCAGGCGGTGCGCGGCGCCATCAGGCACCGCCGCCATTGCGCAGCCGACCTTGGATTTCCAGATAGCGGGCCATGGGCCCTACATCCTCGTAGACATTGGCCCCCTCCTCCACCCGTATCACCCGCTCGCCGGGCACATAGGGCATTTTCTCCTCCAGCTCGAGCAGCGCCTGATGCAACAGGCTGGCGGTGACTTCCTCGACCGACAACCCGTACATTTCCGCCAGGGCGCGCAGCTTGAGTTCGTCCCGGGCGAACAGGCTGACCTGCCTGTCAATCATGTCGGCCTTTTTGTGAGCTGCCTGCTCCCACTGTTCGAGCAGGCCGGTGAAGGTACTGATTGCCATGTAACACTCCTTCATTGTGCAAAGCCCTTGCCGGGCGACCGGCGCACTCCCCAGCACCCTTCGCCCTGCATTGAGCTTAGTCGATCGCGGGAAAGCGGTGGCCCCCCATGATCATTTTAATGGCTTTTTCGGCTATCGGTTGACACTGCCGGCAATGGACCGGAAAGCGGAAATGGCGCGCTGACGAGAATTCCCCAGGTCGACGACAGGGGCGGGGTAATCGGCGGGTCTGTCCCTGGCCAGGCGGTCCTGATGGTGCATCACGGCCGCCGGGAGGCCGCGCAGTTCCGGCACGAAGCGGTGAATATAGCTGCCATCGGGGTCGAACCGCAGCGCCTGGCTGAAGGGGTTGAAGATACGGAAATAGGGGGCGGCGTCGGTGCCGGTGGAGGCGCTCCACTGCCAACCGCCGTTGTTGGCGGCGAAGTCGCCGTCCACCAGGTGCTCCATGAAAAATCGCTCGCCGCGCCGCCAGTCCAGCAACAGGTTCTTGGCCAGGAACATGGCGGTGACCATGCGCACCCGGTTGTGCATCCACCCGGTCTCCCGCAACTGGCGCATGCCGGCGTCCACCAGGGGGATGCCGGTGCGCCCCTGGCACCAGGCCTCGAAGTCAGCCTCGTCGTCGCGCCAGCGAACCCCTTCGGTTGCCGGCTGAAAGGGTCTGCCCCTGGCCAGGTGGGGATGAAAAAACTGAAGATGCTGGTAGAAATCCCGCCACACCAGTTCGCCAATCCAGCAATCGGCGCCCTCCGCCGCGGCGCTATCCGCCTCCCTCACCATGAGTGCCGCTCTCAGGCACTGCTGGGGGGAAATAGCCCCCACCGCCAACCAGGGAGAGAGGGTGGAGGTGCCTGCTTGTGCAGGAAAATCGCGCTGCTGGTGGTAGCTGGCAAGGGATTCGGCGCAAAACCGGGCCAGACGGCGACCGGCCTCCTGCTCGCCGGCGGGCCACCGCCCGGGGCTGATGGGGCTGTCGAAACCAGGCAAACTGGCGGGAATGTCCCCTTCCTTCACCTTGGCGTCGAGACGGGGCACTGGCTGCTTCCTGGGCGGGGGCAGCAGGTCCGGTATCCCCTGATCCAGCAACCGGTACCAGGCCCGCTTGAAAGGCGTAAACACCTGATAGGGAGCGCCATCCTCCTTGACCACGGAGCCAGGGGGCGCCAGCACGCGGTCGCAATAACGGTGGCAGGCCACGCCCATCGCTCGCATCCTGTTTTCGACCGCCTGGTCGCGGCGCGCTTCATCGAGGGGATACTCATCGTTCCAGTACAGGGCGGAGACGCCGAGCCTGCGGCATACCCCGGCGAGCTGATCGGGCACCTCGGCGAAGCGATTGCCCTCGATCACCAGCAGCGGAATCCCGAGCTTCGCCAATTGCCCCCTCAGGGATGCGAGATTGCGCAACACGAAATCCACCCGGCAGGCCGCCATGTGATGGCTGGACCACTGGCCGGGACAGAGAATATGGACCCCCACCGCGACGCCCCTGTCGGCGGCGTGCCACAGGGCCGGGTTGTCGCGAACCCTCAGGTCGTTGCGAAACCACACCAGATGCATGGCCAGCGATTGCTCCCGTCAGTATCGAGGCGGCGCCACGGAGGCCACGCCGTGATTGACGAAAATCAGCGCTCCGGTATCGAAGCCGGCCTCGGCGGCCCGGGCGATCAATCGCTCCCTGAGCGCCTCGTCGATGTCCGGGGAGCGGGCCAGCAGCCACAGATAGGAATGATCGGGACCCGAGACCAGGGCGTATTGGTAGTTCTCCCGATCCAGCTCGAAGATCACATAGGCGCCGTGGAAGGGTCCGAAGAAAGACACCCGCAGGTGACCGGTCTCGGCATCGCCGACGAAGTAGGCCCGGCCAGTGGCCTCCTGCCAGGCGCCTTTACGGGGCGAGTAGCCGCGATTGACCACCCTCACCCCGCCGTCGTCCCGCAGGCTGTAATGGGCCTGCACATCCTCCAGACCGCGCTCGAAGGAATG
>JBJHDJ010000077.1:0-9048 GCA_050486485.1 Porticoccaceae bacterium | reverse complement strand
GGCCACACCCGTTTGTCGGACGCCATGGCCAGCTCCAGGTTTTCGAACACGCTGAGGTGCTCGAAGACCGTGGGCTTCTGGAACTTGCGACCGATGCCGCGAGCGATGGTGGGCTCCTTGAGCTTCAGCAGATTGATGCCCCGGCCAAAGTAGACAGTCCCGGAATCGGGCCTTGTCTTGCCGGTGATGATATCCATCATGGTGGTCTTGCCAGCGCCGTTGGGACCGATGATACAACGCAGTTCACCGTCATCCACATAGAGGTTGAGATTGTTGATGGCCTTGAAGCCATCAAAGCTGACATTGACATCCTCCAGGTAGAGGATGGGGCCATGGCGGGTGTCCACCGGCAGGTCGAACTCCGGCGGCGGCATCATGAAGTCGAAAACCTGGTCGCGGCGCCAGGTTTCCCTTACCCGATCCAGTGTTTTCATTTATCGCCCCTCCTGCGCAAGCGGTCGAGGGCGCCGACGATACCCCTGGGCAACAGCAGAGTGACCAGCACGAACAGGGAGCCGAGCACGAACAGCCAGGTTTCCGGCGACCAGGTGGTGAAAAAGGTCTTGGCATAGTTGACCGAGAATGCCCCGACAATGGCCCCGTAGAGTGTGCCACGCCCCCCGGTCGCCACCCACACCACGATCTCGATGGAATTGAGGGGCGAGAACTCACCGGGGTTGATGATGCCCACTTGGGGTACATAGAGGGCGCCGGCGATGCCCGCCAACACCGCGGAGAACACGAACAGCCACAGCTTGTAGGATTCCACTTCATAGCCGCTGAAGCGGGTGCGGCTCTCGGCGTCACGGATCGACATGATTACCCGGCCCATGCGTGATGTGACGACGAAACGGCAGGCCAGGTAGGCCAGCATCAGGGCCACGCCGGAGGCCACGAACAAACCCGCCCGCGTGCCCCGGGCGGTGATATCGAAACCGAGGATATCCTTGAAATCATTGAGACCGTTGTTGCCGCCAAAACCCATCTCGTTGCGGAAGAACGCCAGCATCAGCGCGAAGGTGAGGGCCTGGGTGATGATGGCGAAATAGACGCCGGTCACCCGCGAGCGAAACGCCAGCCAGCCAAACACCAGGGCCAGCAGGGCCGGCGCCAACACCACCATCACCATGGCGAACCAGAACATGTCGAAGCCCTGCCAGTACCAGGGCAGGGCTTCCCAGTTGAGGATCACCATGAAGTCCATCAACTCCGGGTGGCCGTATACCCCGCGGGTACCGATCTGGCGCATCAGGTACATGCCCATGGCATAGCCACCGAGGGCAAAGAAGGCGCCGTGACCGAGGGATAGGATTCCCGCATAGCCCCAGATCAGATCCACCGACAAGGCGAGCAGGGCGAAACACAGGAATTTGCCGATCAGGGTGACCGTGTAGGAACTGACATAAAAAGGTGAATCACTGGGCACCGCCAGGTGCAGAATGGGCACCACCAGGGTGAGCAGGGCCACCAGCCCCAGCACCAGGGCGCCGCCCTTGTCGCTGGTCAACAATCTTTGGGTGAGCATAAGGTTATCTCGGTCCTTGGCGTGACGGGGCGCGGATCAATCCGACGCCGCCCGCCCCTTCTGCGGGAACAGTCCCCGGGGCTTTTTCTGGATGAACAGGATCAGCATCACCAATACCAGCACCTTGGCCAGCATGGCGCCAGCGTGGGGCTCCAGCACATTGTTGATCACCCCCAGGCTCATGGCGCTCACCAGGGTGCCCCACAGATTGCCGACGCCGCCGAACACCACCACCATGAAGGAATCGATGATGTAGGCCTGTCCCAGGTTGGGACCGACATTGGTGATCTGCGACAGGGCCACGCCGGCGATGCCCGCCACGCCGGAACCCAATCCGAAGGTCATGGCATCCACCCAACTGGAACGCACCCCCAGGGCGCGGGCCATGGCGCGGTTCTGGGACACCGCCCGCACCTTGAGGCCAAGGGTGGTCTTTTTCATCACCAGCAGCAGGGCAAGGAACACCAGCAGGCCGAAGATCAGGATGTACAGACGGGTGTAGGTGATGGACAACACCGGGTTGATGGCGAGGGTGCCACTGATCCATTCCGGTGAACTCACCGAGCGGTTGAGGGGCGAGAACAGGGAACGCACCGCCTGTTGCAGAATCAGGCTGATGCCGAAGGTGGCCAGGAGGGTTTCCAGGGGTCTGCCGTACAGGAAGCGGATCACCCCCCGCTCCATGGCAATCCCCACCAGGCCGGTGATGACGAAGGCGGCGGGAATGGCAATCAAGAGGCTCCATTCGATCAACCCGGGAAACAATACCTGCACGCCCCAGGTGGTGTAGGCGCCAATCATGATCAGCTCCCCGTGGGCCATGTTGATGACCCCCATCACCCCGAAGGTAATGGCCAGGCCGATGGCCGCCAGCAGCAGGATGGAGCCGAGGCTGAGGCCAAAAAACAGGGTTTCGACCCCGCGATAGAAATCGATGCGGCCCTGTATGGAATCGAGGGCGCTGCGCGCCTCGAAGCGGACATGGGGATCCTGGTCGTTATCCGCCAGAGCCGCCAGGGCATTACGGGCCTCGCGCTCCAGGGAACCCCTCAGAATCTCGATGGCCTCGAGCTGGGTATCGCGGTCGTCGCTCTGCAGCCGATAGAGCGCCAGGGCCGTGTCGATGGCATCGGTCACGCGCCCGGACTCTTCAATGGCCTGGCGCTCCCGCAGCAGGGCAATACTCTCGGTGTCCACGCCATCGCGAATGAAACGGCGCACCGCGTTGTAGCGCACGGTGGCATCGTCGTGATTCAAATTGAGTTGCGCCAGCATGCTGCGCAACTGGGAGCGCAATTGATTGTTGATGGGCACCCGGCGCAGGCCGAGATCCGCGGCGTCTTCGATGACTTCGCCGGTGAGGGCATCGCGGAAAACATTGCCCTCGCGAATGGCGACCCGTGGCGGGTCGTCACGGTTGGCCTGCAAGCTGCCATCCTGCAGGGCGGTCAACAGGGGTATCAGACGCTCGTCGTCCAGAACCGCCAACGCGCTGACCAGTTTGGCCCGTTGCGGCAGGGTGGCCTGCGCCAACTGATGCACCAGGGCCTCGAAGGTCACGGGCTCGGGCTCGATTGCCATGTCCACGGCGGGCTCGATCTGCTCGACAGCCTCGTGGTCCTGCCCAGGTGGGGGCGGTTCGTCGCTGGCTGCAACCGTGGTTGCCAGGCTCGCCACCATCAACAGGACGGCCAGGATCAGTAGCCTAATCCCTGGTCGATCGCCGTTGTCTGGCTTGGCGATGGCGTGCGATGAATGTGCCTGGTGGTTCATAGGGAAACCGTGTCAATCTTGGGGGTGAAGTTGTGTCTTTGTTGTTTTGCCGATGTTCGCCGGCCATCCCCGCTACGCGGAGCGAGGCATGGCCGGACGGTCGCCTCGGTTTAGCGCATGGCCTCGGAGCCAATGCAGGTGTTGGTCACGGTGTTGAAGTTGCCGCAGTTGACGGGGTCGGTCCAGTCGGCGATCAGATCCTTGCTGCCTTCCAGGTACTTGGACCAGGCATCGCCGGGCACCAGGTCGTCGGTGCGCCACACGGTGAGGAATTGACCGTCTTCCTGAATCTCTCCAATCAGCACCGGCTTGGTGATGTGGTGGTTGGCCAGCATGGTGCTGGTGCCGCCGGTGAGGTTGGGCACTTCCACGCCCACCAGGGCGTCGATCACCGCGTCACTGTCGGTGGTGCCGGCCTTTTCAACCGCCTGTACCCACATATTGAAACCGATGTAGTGGGCTTCCATGGGGTCGTTGGTGACCCGGGCCGTATCGCCGATAAAGGCGTGCCAGGCTTCGATGAACGCTTCGTTTTCGGGGGTTTCCTCGCTCATGAAGTAGTTCCATGCGGCAAGGTGGCCCACCAGTGGACGGGTATCCATGCCGGACAGTTCCTCCTCGCCCACGGAGAAGGCGATGACCGGGATATCCTCGGCGGAAACACCCTGGTTACCCAGCTCGCGGTAGAAGGGCACATTGGCGTCGCCGTTGATGGTGGACACCACGGCGGTTTTCTTGCCGGCGCCGCCAAAGCGCTTGATCTCGGCGACGATGTTCTGCCAGTCGGAGTGACCGAACGGTGTGTAGTTGATCATGATGTCGTCGGCGGCGACACCGTTGGCCTTCAGGTAGGCTTCCAGAATGCGGTTGGTGGTGCGCGGATAGACATAGTCTGTACCGGCCAGCACCCAGCGCTCGACACCCAGTTCATTCATCAGGTAATCGACGGCGGGAATGGCCTGTTGGTTGGGCGCGGCGCCGGTGTAGAAGATATTGCGCGACGATTCCTCGCCCTCGTACTGCACCGGGTAGAACAGCACGCCATTGAGCTCCTCGATCACCGGCAGCACCGCCTTGCGGGACACCGAGGTCCAGCAGCCGAAGATGGCATCGACACCGTGCTGCTCGATCAGTTCGCGGGTGCGCTCGGCGAACAGCGGCCAATCGGAGGCGGGGTCCACCACCACGGCTTCCAGTTGCTTGCCGAGAAGGCCACCTTTTCTGTTCTGCTCCTCCACCAGCATCAACATGGTGTCCTTGAGGGTGGTTTCGGAAATGGCCATGGTGCCGGACAGCGAGTGGAGCACACCGATCTTGATGGTATCCGCCGCCTGGGCGAGAGCCGCGCCGAAGGTGATGGCCGCGGCGGCCGTGGTGGTCAGCAACTTGCGTTGCCAGGATTTCTGTGGGGTTTTCATCTATACAATCTCCTGCGTTATGAGCGTCGTCTCATTCCTGGTTAAACCCGAATGCACAGTGGGCCAATTGGGTATTTGCATCTTCCGTGCCAGTTGCCACAAAGCTGGACAAGCCCTTGACAGCACACTGAAAAAAACACCTGGAAGGAGGGTGGCGCACAACAACGGGTCAACCCGACCCGCGCTGCACCAAAAGGGCGACAGAGGGCGGCGCGCCTGGGCGCGGCGCTGCCGGCCTCCGACAAAAAATGGGTGAACATTGCCGCTATTCACTGCTCGGACTCCACGCCGCCAAGAGCATGACGAGCATCGTGCAGCATGTGGAGCGTGATCTTGCGAACCTCCGCCTTGCTGGCCTCGATATGGGACTTCATCAGCCATTGCGCCTGTTCGGCGCGGCGCTTGACGATGCAACGCAGCACCTCGGCGTGCTCGCCGTAGGTGGCTTCGATGCGCCGTTGGTAGGTGAAGTCGAGGCGACGGATGATGCGCAACCGCTCGGTGAGATCGTGGTGAATGCGCGCCATCTCGTGGTTGCCGGCGGCCTCCACGAGAATTTCATGAAACCGCTCGTCCAGCAGCGATACCGTGACGGGATCGGACAGCCAGTCCTCCCTGGGCACCATCCATACCCGCTTGAGATCGTCGATAGAGGACGACAGCTGCTCCTGTTCGCAGAGTTTGCGCAGCGCCGCCTGCTCGATGACGATGCGCAGATCGTACATTTCCTCGTAGCAGCGGAAGTCGAAGGGTTTCACCTGCCAGCCGGCGCGGTACAGCACATCCACATAACCCTCGCGTTGCAGGCGGTAGAGCGCCTCGCGCACCGGGGTGCGGCTGGCCTGTACCCGCTCGGCGATCTCGCTTTCCGTGAATCGGTCCCCCGGCAACAGGTGGAAATCGAAGATATCCTGCTTGATCTGTCCATAGATGCGCTCCGCCAGGTTGTCGGGGCAGCCCTTGCCACGGCCGCCGCGCAGGACTTTCAGGGTTGGGGAGGCATCACTCATCCGCCGACTTCCTCCTCGACGACACTCTCCCCGTCGACACTGATCGCCAGCAGCGGGTCACCGGCGTTGATGGCGCGACCGGGTTGGCAGTGCAGCGCCTGAATGGTGCCGGATACCGGCGCGTGAATAGCGAACTCCATTTTCATGGCTTCGAGAATCACCACCGGGTCGCCGGCCTCGACGCTGTGTCCCTCCTCCACCAGCAATTTCCACACATTGCCGGAGATATCGGCGGACACCAGATGACCGTCGCTGTCCAGCTCGAGCTCCACCGCCAGGCTGACAGCGGTGACTTCAACCGCCTCCTCTTCCTGCCGCCACAGCGCCACCTCGCGCTCGAAGGCGGCCTGCTGGTCCTGCTTGAAGGCGGCGATTGCAGCGGCGTTTTCCTCGAGAAAGCGCTCATGCTCGGCGATATCGAACACGGTTTCCTCGACACGAATATCGAGACGGCCCTCCCGGAAAGCTTCCCGCTGACGGGTCAGCTCCTGCTCGCTGACTGGGTAGTAGCGCACCTGGTCGAAAAATTTCAGCAGCCAGGGCTCGCCGTCGACGAATACCGGGCTCTTGAGAAACTTGTTCCAGATCGGCAGGGTGCGCCCCACCAACTGGTACCCGCCGGGGGAATCCATGCCATAAATGCACATGTACACGCCGCCGATCCCCACGGTCCCCTCGGCGGTGTAGGTGCGCGCCGGGTTGTACTTGGAGGTCAGCAGTCGATGACGGGGGTCGACGGGCACGGCGCAGGGAGCGCCGAGATAGACATCGCCGAGCCCCAACACCAGGTAGCTGGCGCTGAACAGGATCTCCCGCACCTGCTCGACGCTGTCGAGGCCGTTGATGCGGCGCATGAACTCGGTGTTGCTGGGCAGCCAGGGCGCGGTGTCGCGCACCGACTGACGGTAGCGGGCCACCGCGTCCAGGGTGGCGGAATCCTCGAAGGCCATGGGCAGGTGCACGATGCGGCTCGGTACCCGCATGGTATCCACCGGCGGCAGGGTGGCCTCGATCCGCAACAGCGCCACCATCAGCTCGCGCTGGTGTATCACCCGGCTGTCGTAGTTGACCTGCAGGGAACGCACTCCGGGAGAGAGTTCGATGATGCCCGCCACCGGGTTGGCGGCGAGCGCTTCCATCAGGGCGTGCACCCGCAGCCGGAAGCGCAGATCCAGCTCCAGGGGTCCGTATTCGATCAGGATGTACTTGTCCCCGGCCTGGCGGTAGCAGACCGCCGGGCGGCCCTCGGCCTCCGGCAAGTGCGCCAAAATGCAGGGGGAGAGGCCATGATCGGGCTCGACGATGGCAGCGGGCGCGAGGGCGGGTAGCTCTTGCAGGGTTTCGATGGCGCTGTCCACCGCGTGTTCCATGGCCAGGGCGGTGTCGAAACCCAGGCGCTTGAAGCGGATACGATCCCCTGGCTTCACCTGACCCACCTTCCACAGTTCCGCCTTGGCGATGGTCACCGGACACACGAAGCCTCCGAGGCTGGGGCCATCCTGGGTGAGGATCACCGGCATGTCGCCGGTAAAATTGATGGAGCCGATGGCGTACTCGGTATCGTGGATATTGGACGGGTGCAGGCCAGCCTCGCCGCCGTCGCTACGGGTCCAGGTGGGCTTGGGGCCGTTGAGGCGGATGCCGAGGCGGTTGGAGTTGTAGTGCACCTCCCAGGGGGTGGCGAAAAACATCTCGATGGCGTCCTCGGTGAAGAAATCCGGAGCGCCATGGGGCCCGTAGAGCACGCCAATCTGCCACTCGCACACGCCATCGACGGGCTTCGGATAGCGGGGAATCAGACCGGGCGGCAGTGCCGCTGGCTCATGGATGGGCGCCGGCGTGGTGCAGGCCGGCAACTCTGGGTCACTCACCCGCAGCATGTCCCCCACCCGCAGAGTGCGTCCCCCGTGGCCGCCGAACTGACCGAGCACAAAGGTGGAACGGCTGCCCAGATAGACCGGCACATCCAATCCATTGCGCACCGCCAGGTAGGTGCGACAGCCGGTTTCCGCCTTGCCGAGGGCCAGCACCTGTCCGGCGCGCACCGTCACGGGCTGCCAGTAGGCCAGCGGTTCGCCGTCCAGGGTGGCGGGGGCAAAGCCCCCCGCCAGGGCGATGACGGCATCGGTGTGGAAGCGCAGCCGCGGGCCGACAATGGTGATTTCCAGACCGGCGGCGCTGTCGTGGTTGCCGACGATGCGGTTGGCGAGCCGGAAAGCGAGGTCGTCCATGGGACCGGAGGGCGGCACGCCAACACTCCAGTAACCCGCTCGACCGGGATAGTCCTGCACCGTGGTATAGGTGCCGGGCTCCAGCACTTCCACCACCGGGGCGCGGTACTCGAAACTGTTGAGGAAAGCGGTGGACACATCGCCCCCGGCAAAGGGCTCGCAGGCCACCACCGCCCGCAGGTAATCGAGATTGGTGGCGATGCCGTGCAGCCGGGTGTCAGCGAGGGCCGCCTGCAGGTTGGCCAGCGCCGCGGCGCGGTCGGCGCCGTGGACGATCAGCTTGGCGATCATCGGGTCGTAGTGGGGGGACACCTCGGTGCCGGTGGCCACCCAGGTGTCGACCCGGGCGCCCTCGGGAAAATGCACCTCGGTCAACACCCCCGGGGAAGGCTGGAAATTGCGCACCGGATCCTCGGCGTAGATCCGCACTTCCATGCTCGCCCCTTGAGGTTGCGGCAGGGCATCGAAGGCCGGCGGTTCGCCGGCGGCGGTGCGAATCATCCACTCCACCAGGTCGAGGCCGGTGACCATCTCCGTCACCGGATGTTCGACCTGTAGCCGGGTGTTGACTTCGAGAAAGTAGAAATCGTCGCGGGTGGCGTCGTAGATGTATTCCACGGTGCCAGCGGAGCGGTAGCCCACCGACTCGCCGAGGGCCACCGCGGCGTCCAGCATGGCCTGGCGGGTGGCGGCGCTGATGCCGGGCGCCGGTGTTTCCTCCACCACTTTCTGGTTGCGCCGCTGCAGGGAACAGTCGCGCTCCCCCAGGGCCACCACCCTGCCCTGCCCGTCGCCGAAAATCTGCACTTCCACATGGCGGGCGCGGTCGATGAATCGCTCGACAAAGACACCGCTGTCGTTGAAGAAATTCTTGCCCTGACGGCGCACCGTTTCGAAGGCGGCGATCAACTCGGCCTCGTCATTGCAGCGGGTGAGACCGATGCCACCACCCCCCGCGGTGCTCTTGAGCATCAGCGGATAGCCGATGTCGGCGGCCGCCGCGATGGCGTCGTCGAGGCTGTCCAGCAGGCCGGTGCCAGGGGTCAGGGGCACCCCGGCCCTTTCCGCCAGCTCCCTCGCCCGGTGCTTGA
>JBJHDJ010000076.1:0-9157 GCA_050486485.1 Porticoccaceae bacterium | reverse complement strand
GGAGGAATCCGGTGGCCGCATCAACTGCATGGCCTCGCTGCCCTACTGGGACAAGGATGTGCTCAACAAGGAACTGCGGCGCGTCATCGACATGGGCATCAAGGGTGTCGTCATGCCCGACCGGCCAGAGCGGCTGTCCTCGGGCTTTCTGGGGCCGGACGGCAAGGTTTCTCCCTTCTGGGAGGAAGCATTGGAGATGTGCAACGACACGGGCACGCCACTGAACTTCCACCTCAATATCGCCCTCGATGCCGACTCGGCGATCTGGGACAACCTGGGCTTCGATCAGCGCCTGCCGATCCATGCCATGCTGCACCATCTGGGCACCTGCGCCACCATGTCGAACTTCATGGTATCCGGCCTGCTGGACAAGTACCCGGACCTGAAGATCGGCCTTATCGAAAGCGGCAGCGGCTGGGTGCCCTTCGTGCTGGAGGCCATGGAGCACCAGTTGGACGAGTTCCGAACCGCCGAGAATCGTGGCTTGCAGCGCCGCCCCAAGGAGTACTTCAAGAAGCATTTCTGGACCACCTTCTGGTTCGAGGACTACGCTCCCAAGCACATGCTGGAGCAGATCGGCGTCGACCGGCTGATGTTCGAGACGGACTACCCGCACCCGACATCACTGTACCCCGGGGTTCAGGACAAGCTGGTGAAGGTGCTGGGGGATTACGACTACGCCACCCGCAAGCGCGTCCTTCAGGACAACGCCTCGGAGCTGTACAACCTGTCGTTCTGACCGTCGCCCCGAGATTGCGACGCCTGTGTATACGGCGGGGCCTGGGCTCCGCCGTTTGCGTTGTGGGTTCTGAGAACGCCAGCGGCGCAACCGACCCATTCGCCAGTGGCAACGGGACATACCGGCCTCCTTGGCGGGTGAGCCGTCGCGCTGGAGAACTGACAGGTCAAGGGGTACCATAGCTCCACATACCCGTTCGGTCACGCCGCCACAGGGAGGTTTGCTCGCCTTGCCCAGCCGCTTCTGCTTCCGCCCCCTGCCTATCGCCCTGGCACTGCTGTGCGCGCTGCTGGCGGCCTGTGAAACCCAGCCCGTCTCCCGACCGGATGCCATTGCCGTCTCGGAAAGCCCCCTACAGCAGGCCCAGGCCACCCTGATCCGCGCCGAGGGAGCCACCTCCCCCCAGCGGGATCGCCTGCTGGTGCAAGCCGCCGCGCAGTTCGCGGCGGCGGGCCGGCCCGAGGAGGCGGAACAGGCGCTGCGCGGTGTGGATACAGCGGTACTCGATATCCCCGAGCTGGCCGCTCACACCCTGACCTATGGCCGCATCGCCCTGGACAGCGAGCGCTATCTCTTGGCCCGCGGCCTGCTGGGCAATGAACGGCTGCTGGCCGCCACAGGGGAGATGGGCATCGACCAGCGCCGCGACTGGCACCGCTTGAGGGGGGAGTTGCAAGCCCGCCTGGGAAACGACCTGGCCAGCGCCGCGGAATACGCCAGCCTCGCCACCTTGCTGGACAGCCCACGGGCCATCCAGCGGGCCCATGACAGCGTCTGGCAGGGCCTCGCCCAGGCCGCCGAGGGGGATCTGCGGGCGGCTGCCCTGGCGACCACGGACCCGGTTTTCGCGGGCTGGCTGAGCCTGGCCCAGGAGTGGGGGTCTGGCCGTGGCGATATCGCCTGGCAACTGGACCGGGTGGAAGCCTGGCGCCGCGCCAATGCCGGCCATCCGGCGGCTATCACGCCCCCCACCAGCCTCCGCGAGGCGGCGGCGGCGCGCGGTGACCTGCCCGCGAGGATCGCCATTTTGCTGCCCCTCGACGGCGAACTGGCGGCCGCCGCCCGCCCCCTGCAGGAGGGGATACTCGCCGCCTATTTCGCCGCCATGGAAAGCGGCGCATCGCCGCCGGCGCTGCGCCTGTACGACACCACCCACGGGGATATCAACGCCCACTACGACCAGGCCGTGGCCGAGGGCGCGGAGCTGGTGATCGGCCCACTGTCCAAGGACAAGTTGCAGCAATTGATGGAACGCCCCCAGTTGTCAGCGCCCGTGCTGGGTCTCAACTTCATCGATGACGCCCCCAACCCCCACGGCAATCTCTACCAGTTCGGCCTCGGGGTGGGAGACGAGGCCAGGCAACTGGCGGAACGGGCCTGGGTGGAGGGACGCCGCTCCGCCCTGGTGGTGCGACTGGACAGCGGTTGGTCCAGCACCGCCGTGGAGTCATTTGGCGAGCAGTGGCGGGAAAAGGGCGGTCTGATGCTCACCACCCCCCCCTTTCCCGCCGGCCAGCCGGACTACGCCGCCGTGCTGCGGGACGCTCTGTTGCTGAGGGACAGCGATGAGCGGGCCACCCGCCTGCAGCGCACCCTGGGCAAGCGGGTGGCCACTGTCCCGCGCCGCCGCATGGATGTGGATATGGTGCTGCTGCTGACGCAACCCGAGCAGGGGCGCCAGATCAAGCCCACCCTGGAATTCCTGTTCGCCGGCGATCTACCCATCTACGCCAGCTCCCACATCCATGCCGGCGTGCCCAATCCCAGCCGGGACCGGGACCTCGACGGCATCCAGTTCACTGCCCTGCCCTGGAGCCTCCCCGGGCTGGCCGATCAGCACCTGGCGCCGGCCACGCCCCTGCCACCCGCCTTTCACAACCTGTTTGCCATGGGGGTGGACGCCTACCGTCTGCACCAATGGCTGGGCCTGTTGAAAGCCCTGCCGGACACCCGGCTCCAGGGTCAGACCGGCGCTCTCGGCCTGGCGGATGGCAACAGGGTGATCCGCACCCTGGCCATGGCGGTGTTTCGCGATGGCCGCGCGGTGCCGGCGCCCGCCGCGACGGACGGGCCTCAATGAAACTGCCGGCCCTGCGCCGTGCCAAGTCCATCGGCCGGGGCGAGGCGGCGGAGCAGGCTGCCGTTGAGTTTCTCCGCGCCCGGGGCCTCGACATCGCCGAGCGCAATATCGCCAGCCGACGCGGCGAAATCGATATCATCGCCCGTGACGGGGACCTGCTGGTGTTTGTCGAGGTACGCCTGAGGTCCAACAGCCGTTTCGGCAGCGGCGCCGACTCGGTGGACGCCCGCAAGCAGCAGCGCTTGGCGCGAGCCGCCAACCACTACCTGGCCCGCCGCTTCGGCGCCCATCCGCCGCCCTGCCGTTTTGATGTGATCTCCCTGACCCGCGCGCCTGAACAATCCTCGGCGTATCGCGTAGAATGGCTGCGGGACGCCTTCCGGCCGGAATGGTGAAGACCCTGGGCACACCACAGGCTGTGAGCGAAAAGATGGAACAGCGGGTTATCGAGCTTTTCAACCAGAGCATCGAGGCCAAGATGAGCGCCGGCGAGGCCCTTGTCCACCCCATCCTGGGCAGCGCCTCGCTGCTGGTTCAGGCACTGCTCGGCGAGGGCCGCATATTCACCTGCGGCAACGGGCTGTCCGCCGCCCACGCCAATACCTTCGCCTACCTGCTGCTCAACCAGTTCCGCATCGAGCGCCCCGGGTTCGCCGCCCAGTGCCTGTCCAGCGACGCCCTGGCCGGCAGTGGTCTCGCCCAACAGTCCAACTTCACTGAAATCTACAGTCGCCAACTGCGCGCCCTGTCCCGCCCCGGCGATGTCCTGGTGCTGTTCAGCGCCGGCAGCAATGCCAGCAACCTGGTGCAGGCGACGCTCACCGCCCACGATCGGGAAATGACCGTGGTGGCCTTTACCGGACCCGCCGACAACAACATCTCAGCCCTGCTCACCGGCGACGACATAGAGATTCGCGCCGACTGCGCCGACCCCTACCGCATCCAGGAGATCCAACTGCTGGCTCTGTTTACCCTGTGCGAACTGATCGAACTGAACCTGTTTGGAGGATAGCCGTGAAGAGAACCCTGACCGTATTGCTCAGCCTGATCGTCCTGTCCGGGTGCACCACCGTCATCCACAAGGTCCGCGACGAACCGATTCAGCCAGACCCCACCCGCACCACCCTGGGCAGCAGCCTGGACGACATGCAACTGGAAACCGGCATCGGCGTGAACATCAAAAAGGCCCACCCGGAACTGGAGGGGGCCAGGGTCAATGTCAACGCCTTCAACGGCGTGGTATTGCTGACCGGGGAAGTTTCCCGCGAGGAGCTGCGCGCCATTGCCGGGGACACCGCACGGCGCTTTCGCGGCGTGCGCCAGGTGCACAACGAGATTCTCATCCAGGAGCGGGCCAGCCTCATGTCCCGGGCCAGCGATACCTGGCTCACCACCAAGGTCAAAAGCCGCCTGATCGCCAACAGCGACATCGATTCCGGGCGTATCAAGGTGGTCGCCGACAACGGCATCATCTACCTGATGGGCCTGGTCTTTCCCGAACAGGGCACCCTGGCGGCCAATGTGGCCAGCACCACCAAGGGGGTTCGCAAGGTCGTCAAGGCCTTTGAGTACCCGGAGGTGCCCTGACGGGTGGAACGGGCAGGGCTTGAGGAACAAGGTCCAAGGATCCCTCAGCCCTGTTGTTCCTCCAGCACCCTGATCTTTTTGGCCACCCGCCCCGGGGTGCTGCTGTTGCGGGCCAGCAGCAGATAGGCGGGGGGCAGCACGAACAGCGTCAACAGTGTCGCCACCAGCACGCCGAAGAAGATCACCACCCCCAGCACGAAACGGGCCTCGGCGCCAGCACCGAAGGCCAGCAGCAGGGGCACGGCCCCCACCACCGTGGTCAGGGAGGTCATCAGAATGGGACGCAGGCGCAGTAGCGCCGCCTTGAACAGGGCCTCCTCGAAGGGCAATCCCCTGTCGCGCATCTGGTTGGCGAACTCGACGATCAAAATACCGTTCTTGGCCGCCAGGCCGATCAGCATCACCAAGCCTATCTGGCTGAAGATATTGAGACTCTGGCCGGTAATGAAGAGCCCGAACAGGGCACCGGCGGTGGCCAGGGGCACCGTCAACATGATCAACAGGGGATGCAGGAAGCTCTCGAACTGGGCGGCCATCACCAGATAGGCCACCACCATGGCCAGCAGGAACACGAACACCACCGAGCTGCCGGCGCGCACATACTCCAGCGACTGCCCCTTATAGTCCAGGGACGCCGACGGGGGCAGGGCTTCCTGCACCATGGCGCGCACCGCCGCCAGCGCGGCATCCATGGCGTAGCCGGGAGCAATGTCGGCGCTCATGGTGAGGGCCCGGCGCCGGTTGTAGCGGGGCAGGTCCGGGGAGACCCCGCGCTCCACCACCTGCACCACACTGGCCAGGGGCACCAGATTGCCACTGCCGGATCGCACATGGATCTGCTGCAAATCATTGGGGGAGCGGTAGTCGGCATCCAGCCCCTCGAGTATCACATCGTACTCCTCGCCCCTGTCCATGAAGGTGGTCACCACCCGGGATCCCAGCATGGTTTCCAAGGTGCGGCCGATGGCGGAGACCGACACCCCCAGGTCGGCGGCCCGCTCGCGATCGATCTCCACCGACATCTGCTGGGCGCTGACGGAAAAGTCCACATCCACATTGCGCAGAATGGGGTGGTCCTGGAAGTAGTCGAGGATGATCTCCCGCCACTCCGCCAGTTCCTCGTAAGTGTCGGCGCCGATCACCGCCTGCACCGGCCGACCGAAGCCACCGCCGGCAAGGCCGGAGGGAATCATGATGAAGATGCGGCCATCGGTGACTTCGCCCATCAACTCGTACAGCCGCTCCCTGGCCTCCATGCTGGATTGACGGCGCTGCTCCCAGGGCAGGAAGCCCATCATCGCCTGCGCGGAGTTGACGCCACCACCGCCGAACGAGGGCGCCCGCATCAGCAGCCTTTCCAGCTCCAGCTCCTCGAAATTGGCGAGGATGATCTCCTCGATCTGCAGGGCCTTTTCCCGGGTATGCTCGAAATTGGCCCCCTCCGGTCCCACATAGCGCAGGAACATGTGGCCGCTGTCCTCCTCCGGCGCGAATTCGCCGGGAATGGCGCGCAGCAGCACGGCGATCACCAGCGCCGCGCTGCCGAAGATAAGCACCATGGGCCACAGGGACTTGCCCTCCCTGCGCAGCAGCCTGTCGTAACCGAGTTCCAGGCGATCCAGGCCCCGGCCGAGGAAATTGTGGTTTTTCTCCCCCTTGCGCAGCACCAGGGAGCACAGCACCGGTGACAGGGTGAGGGCCACGAAACTGGAAAAGGCCACCGCCGCCGCCATGGTCAGGGCAAATTCGGTGAACAGCCGACCGATGTTGCCCTGCAGGAAGGCCAGGGGCACGAACACCGCGATCAGCACCAGCGTGGTGGCGACGATGGCGAAGCCAACCTGGCGGGCGCCGTTGAAGGCCGCCAGCATGGGCGGCTCCCCCTCCTCCATGCGCCGGTGGATGTTCTCCAGCATGACGATGGTGTCGTCCACCACCAGGCCGATGGCCAGCACCAGGGCCAGCAGGGTGAGAATATTGATGCTGAAACCCATGGCATAGACGAAGATGAACGCCGAGACCAGCGAAATGGGCACCGTCACCGCCGGAATCAGGGTGGCTCGCACATTGCCCAGGAACAGGTAGATCACCAGCACCACCATCACCATGGCGATGCCCAGGGTGTTGTAGACCTGGCGAATGGCGCTGGCAATGAAGATGGAGGAATCGCTGCTGGCCTGCAGGGCGATGCCGTCGGGCAGCGTGGCCCTGATGAGTTCCACCTCGTCGCGCACCCGCCGCGCCACTTCCACGGTGTTGGCCTGGGATTGGCGCACCACGCCGAGGCCCACCATGTTCACCCCCTCGCGGCGGAAGAAGCCCTCGTGACTGGACGCCGCCAGGGAGATGTCGGCCACCTCCCCGAGGCGCACCAGGTGGCCGTCGTCACCCCGTCGAATCACCAACTGGGCAAAGTCCTCTGGAGTCTGATAGACACGGCTGATGCGGGCGGAAAAGTCCCGGGTATCGGAGCGGATGCGGCCGGCGGGAAGCTCGACATTCTCGGCCCTGAGGGCGTCCTCCACATCGTTGACGGTGATATTGCGCGCCGCCAGACGGGTGCGGTCCAGGTAGATGCGCACGGAATAGGCCCGCTCCCCCCCGACATTGACCACCGCCACCCCGTCGACGATGGACAGTCGGTCCACCACCACCCGGCGGGCGAAATCCGACAGTTCCAGTTCGTTGAGGTTCTCGCTGGTGAGGTTGAACCACAGGATGGGGCTGGCGTCGGCGTCGGCCTTGCGCACCCTCGGGGTGTCGAGCTCGGTGGGCAGCCGGTGGGTTACCCGACCGATGGCCTGTTGCACATCGTTGACCGCCGCGTCGATGTCGCGGCTGATTTCGAATTCGATGGAGATGCGGGAGGAGCCGTCACGGCTGCGGGAGTCGATGAAGCGGATCCCCTCGATGCCATTGAGCTGATCCTCGAGGATCCGCGTGACCTTGGTGTCGACAACCTCGGCGGAGGCGCCGGGGTAGGAGGCGTCGATGCCCACCACTGGCGGATCCACATCGGGATACTGGCGCAGCGGCAACATGGAGAAGGACATCAGCCCGAACACCACCAACAGGGCGCTGGCGACGATGGCCACCGTGGGGCGCTTGACGGAAAAATCGGAAAGAAACATCAGGAGGCCCCGTTGGCGTGGGCGACCCGTACCTGGCCGCCACTGCGCACACTCTGGCTGCCCTCGATGACCACTTGCTCACCGGGGTTGAGACCCTCGATCACTTCGACGCGGCCCGGCAGGCGCTGGCCGGTGCGCACCGTGCGCCGCTCCACCCGGTTGTTGCCGTTCACCACATACACGAAGCGCTCTGACCCTTCCTGGATCAGGGCCTGCTCGGCCACCAACAGCGCGTCGCGGGCATCGCTGTGGAGGCGCAGGGAGAGCAACATGCCAGGGCGCAACAGCAGGTCGTCGTTGTCCATCTCGGCATGCACGGACACGGCGCGGGTCACCGGGTCTACCCGCGAACCTATGCTGGCCACCCTGCCCTCGAAGGCGCGATCTGGCCAGGCCACCGAATTGGCGGCCACCGACTGGCCCGGGACGAGTTGATTCAACCAGCGCTCGGGGACGGTGAAATCCACCTTCACGGTGGCGATGGCGTCCAGGGTGGTGATCAGGGTGCCTGGGGACACCAGGGCTCCCTGGCTGACCCGTCGCACCCCCAGCAGGCCGGAGAACGGCGCGGAGATCACGAAGTCCGCCAGCTGGGCCTCGGAGGCCGTCACCCTCGCCTCGCTGGCGGCGACCTTGGCGCGCTGCTCCTCCAGCATGGTGCGGGACACCGCCTGGGTGCGCTCCAGGGTCTGGTAGTGATCGAGCAAGCGGCGGTCCTCCTGGAGAACCACCTGGGCTTCCCGCAGGGCGGCGCGCTCCCGGGCGGCGTCCAGCTCCACGAGAACATCCCCCGCCTCCACCGGACTGTTGTCGCTGAAATGCACGGCCACCACCTTGCCGGTCACCCTGGCGGTGATCTCGATGGCCTCCTGGGCGCGCACCGTGCCCAGGGCTTCGATGGATTCGGACACAGAGGAGTACTCCGCTGGCTGGGTGCGCACCAGGGGCGGCGAGCGATCCAGACCCTCGGGTTGCTGAGTCGACGATGAAAACCAGAAAAACAGCGCCACGCCAACGACTATCAACGGGACGGCCAGCAGTTTTTTCAAGGGTATCAGCTCCATCTGGTGCGGGGGCATCGGGAATGACGATCAGGGTCCCGGGAAAGTGATTGGCGGAGTTGCCTGGACAACTGGTATCAATTGTACACAGGGTCCGAGGTCTCACAAGGTTGACAAGCCCTCTACCGCGGGCGGAAAGCCCCCCCTTTTACGCGTTTTTACACAGCATTGTGGCAATGGGGGCGGCAAATACCCAGAGAGGGCATAAACACATGAAATTGACGGCTGTCTTCAGTGGCCCAACAGGCCGTTGCATGGCGGGGGTGGCGCGGTTGAAACCCGGCTGCCGCGTACGCCGCCCAACCCCCACGGCGAGCTGTGCGAGCCTGTGCCGACATTCGTTCAACTGGGATTGGCCAGGGGCGGACAGGGACCGCACTGCTGAAGTCCATGGGTCGGCAATGTGACGGGGCCGAAGCCGCCCGGGTCAGATGCCCAGGTCGCGGAAGAATGTCCGCAGGCGATCGGCGCCACCTTCCTCCCAGGCGCGCAGGGCGGCGGTGCCGATGATCGCCATGTCGGCGCGCCCCCGCAGGAAGTCGATATCCTCCCGGCTGCT
>JBJHDJ010000075.1:0-9226 GCA_050486485.1 Porticoccaceae bacterium | reverse complement strand
GTAACGCTTGGCGCGTTTATAGTGTGTTTTTTCATTGCTGGGATTCCATTCTGGCAAATACCCTACTCCAATGTCACTGTGCCCAATGCGTTTTTCGGGTTTGGCACCCTGGTGGTTTTCTCCATGGCCGCGGCATTGGCCTTTCGCCATGGCTTCGGCAGGGGGATCGTTTTCCCTGGGCTGGTCTTTCCCGCGATACTGATGACACGGGTGATTGTCGAAGGCTTCCTGGACCCCACTCGCCACAACCTGTGGCCACTGGCCCTGATCATTACCCTGCTATTGGGTTTCGCGGTCGCCGGCCCGGGAGCGGCGCTGGGATGGTTGGTATCCAGGTTGCTCCGCTAGGGAACCTCCATTCAAGTGCACGGGTACCAGGCCCCGATCAAGGAATCACAACGCATCCAGAGCAGCGGGGGTCATGCCTCAATGGCTATGACCTTAATGGATGCTTGACCCCCATGGATGAAAAGAGCTGTCCCCCATTGACGGGACAGTCATTGCTTTCGAAATGCGACCAGGACCGATTGGCCGGCTCCCCCGGCAAGGCATCATTCCGCCACCGAAACCTGAATCTCGGGCTCATCCACCACAAATGCCGGAATCGCCTTGATACGATACTGTGTGGAAATACTGGTACATTGCCCCGTCTCCGGGTCCGGGTGACCGTCGGCGTGTTCCCACAGGGCGTGGTAGATGCCATTGCAGGTATACCCCAGGGTGCGGGCCTTGCCACCAGCGGAAATTGAGATCAGCCTTGGGTTCGCCGGACGCCCATCCCGCTCGATGCCATCCAGCCCATTGCGAAAGGCGAACTCGGAGTCGTAGATCTCTTCCACATCCGCGTAGCCGGCCAGGTAACCTTCCAGGGTGCCATCTTCACTCAAGGTCATGCGCGCAACGGCATCCCGCAGGGGGCGCTCCAGCAGGATGCTGTTGGTTACCTTGCGGAAGCGGACATCCACCGGGTCGGTAGTCAGCACGCCGTCGACAATGCGGCCTCGGGCCCTGGCCTGGAACCGGGGATCCTGGTCCACCGCATAGGTTGCCCACTCCAGAGGCTCGTGGTTACCGGTGATTTGAATAGGGTCGGCATTGGCATAGAAACCAACTTCCACATAATCGTCATTGTGGATGTCATCCACATCGCTCAAGGTAATCAGAATGCTCCAGGCGCCAGTGAGCATCTCGATGACGAAACCGGGGGCCGAGCCCGTGGGCTGGTAGGCGTGTATGCAACCTACCGCTCGAAAAAACTGATTGTCGATTCCCCGTTCGCCGTTCATGCCCACCAAATCGTTGTGGGGACAACTTCCCGGCGCGGGGTTATCCATGGTGGATACATGCCCATCGATGTTGATGCCATATACCTGCGTATCCGGCACCTCGGCGCTGCGAAAATGGGGATCCGGGGAACCTGCCTCGGGGTTCATGCACATGTCTTCGCCGTTTGGCCCGCGCCCAAAAGCAAATGCCCCGCCAAACAGGCGCTGGGTGTATTCCTGATCAGATTCTCCCTCACGGCGCTGGCCTTCCGGGGTCATTTTATAGATTTCCTCGATATTGAGGGACATGCCATCCGGGCAGGCACCTGTCTCCTCGGCATCGTGGGACAGGGCATATTCAATGTGGGACACCACGAAACCCGCCTTGCCGTCGAACACGAAATCCCCCTGGGCCTGAGCCGGGGGCGCCAACAACACCACCGATGTGAGCACCATTGACTTTATGGCGGTGAATGAGAGGGAGGTCTTTCCAAGGGCGGTAACCATGTTCATCTCTTCTTGCAGTTGAGTTCAGGTTGGCTCGTCCCGGATCAGGCTGTACGAGCCCATCCGGGTCACAGCGAATCCAGGTGTTTCGCCATGGGGGTCCAAAGGCCATCGGCGCAGTGGACACAGGGCTTGGTGGTCAGGGCCTGACGCGCGGCGGCGTCGCCATGCAGGGACAGTTCGAACCAGTGAATGCCGATCTCGGCCACTTCTTCCAATATGGCCGGGTCGGTGGATACCACCCGGTGGTCCGCTTCCGCCCGCTTCGCCACATAGCCGGGAACGCCCTCGGGCAGCAGCTCGAAGTCGAGTTCCGCCGCCGCCGTGGCGACATCCTCGGGGCCACCCACCACCAGCGCCACGGGGGCATGAATTTTTTCCATGATTTCGGCGGCCTGCTCACGGGGGGCTCCTGGCCCCACGCTGGAACCGGACAGCACGAACACCGAAGCCACCCGGTCATCCTGGGATGCCAGGGCGAGGGACGTGATGCCACCGCAGGAGTTGCCGGCGGCGACCACCCGGTCCAGATCCAGCTTGCCGCTAAAGGGGCCCCCCGCCAGTCGGTTTTGCTCGCTCGCCCAGTCGATGGCCAGCGCCTGATCGGTGGCGCTGCTGCGGGCCATCATGCCCGACGGCGGGGACGCGCCGGCATCCGCCTCGGCGGCTTCCGGCAGAGCGGTGATGGCCGCCACCAGGTAACCGGCCCCCGCCCATTTTTCGAACAGGGTGACCCAGGTACTGTCATGACGCACACAGCCGCCATTGGCCCAGACGATGACCGGCATGGGACGATCAATATCATTCAGATTGGCGGGGCGGTAGATGTTATAGCCGGGCAGACCCGGCGCCTGCTCGACCAGGGTTTCCAAGGACCGGCTAGCGGCGGCTTGCGGGCCTGGGATTCCCTCCGTACTGGCCGCCACCGACCAGGTCATGGCCAGGGTAACCAAAAGAGCTGCTCGCCAGCCCACCCGTGCAGCCTTTGCACCTTCCACCCTTGCCTGCTCGCGAGAACCGCGGCCAGTTGTATGCCAAACACCATTCATCCGTGTGCTCCTTGTCTGTAGTGATGGTTATCATGGGTATTCCAGCTTGCCTTCCTGGACAAGCTCTAGAGGGGTCGAACCCTACCGGGTCAAGAGTACGCAGCCACCCACGAACCCTCAACGGCCTTTACCGTTTCTTACATTCCGCCAACCGGCCGGTGTGGCCCGGCCACAGCCAGCCTGTGGAGTCACCGCCTGCTCATGAACATCCGTTCATGAATGTCGGTTCATGAATGTACTTTCCCTCGTCCCTTGTCCGTCATGGTCGTTTACCCACCACCCGTAGTAACCTTGCAAAAGTACGGTCATGAATCAATAGGCGGTAGAACGATTAGTGGTGCAAAGTGGCAAAAGTGATTGATCGATATACCTACCGGGTCACTTGGTCTGAGGAAGACCAGGAGCATGTAGGGCTGTGTATAGAGTTCCCCAGCCTTAGCTGGCTTGCGGAGAATCCCGAAAAGGCATTGAAAGGCATTCGCCAACTGGTCCGCGAGTGCATTAAAGACATGAAAGAAAGCGGAGAAGAAGTTCCCGAGCCGCTATCGTCCAAGAACTATAGCGGGAAATTCATGGTCCGCGTGCCGCCCGAAACCCATCGCATTCTGGCCATTGAGGCGGCCGAATCCGGGGTCAGTTTGAATCGACTAGTGTCGAGTAAACTTTAGGGCACCTCTATTAATTGAGAGTGGTCTCTGCGCAACCTGACAGGCGTCAGGGCTGATCGTAGTGTCCGCCAATGGCAAATATGTAAATGGACTGCTCGTCAAATCGATATATCAGTCGGTCTTTTTGCGAAATCCGCCTTGACCATAGACCAGAGAGATTATGTTTCAGCGGTTCTGGCTTTCCCAAACCCGAGGACGGATCATCAGAGCGCAGCATGTCCTTGAGTAGCTTGCACAGTGCCTTGTGTAGCTTTTTGTCCTTCTCGCGCATATTTTCATACGCCTCCCAGGTATTGCCCTCAAATACCAGTGATCTCATCCAATTGCTCGTCCGTTGGCTTGTAACCTTGTCCACGGGTGTGGGTTTCAAGAGAGTCGGCAATCTGTTGCATAAGGCTATTGCTTTGAAGCACATGCAGGGTTTCCTGCTCTCGCTCCCAGTCTTCAGCACTCAGCACCACAAAGGCCTCGCCCGCTCGCCGAGTGACCTTGAGGGGCTCGTGACGGCTAACGACTTGCTCCACAAGACTTTTTAGATTATCTCTGAACTTGTTTACACTGATGGTATCCATAAAAGCCCCTTTATGTACGGATATTCCGTACGATTATACATTAAACCCCTCGCATGCGAAGTGGGAAAAGGTGACCGTGGGAAAAGGTGACAGCTCCATTCTTGCTTTGCAGCGCGGCCCGCCCCACGGTCAACTGCAAAGGTCCATCTGAACCTCCACAGTTAGAGCGCCTTTATGCGTGCCAAGCCGCCCTTTATCAACAGGTTTGCCAGTATATGTCGATGGTATCGACCTACCTTGAGCCAACAACCCTTTATGTGTCGATAAAAGGCGGCTTTATAAACATGAACTGGCAGCCAGACCAGCCCCACAACGCCCTGCCGCTACTGCCACCGCCCCTGGAGGCGGTGGAAACCCGGGCCATTCTCAAGGCCTGCATCCCGGCACGGGCCGCATTAGGGTGCCATTCGGGTCAAGTCTCAATGGCACTGAATTAAGCCCCTTTACGGTAATAGGGCGGTGTCCCGGGGGAGCGTTTTCGAGACCGTCGGCGCCAGGGATGGCGCCGTCGAGCCCCCAGGGGTGAGGCAAGCGTTTTACAAAGCGCAGCTTTGTGCGCAGCCGAACGCCCGCAATCTGTGATTGCGGGCCGGACCCCGGAGGGGGGTTTACGGCGTGTCTCGAAAACGCTCCCCCGGGATGCCGACCGGGCTACGAAGTCCGAAATGGCTTAAAGTCAGTGCCATTAGGGTCAAGTCTTGCCTTTTGCCTCTGAGTAATGGTTTTCGTCAAACCTGCTACCCGCAACATCTCCCCGGGCATCGCGGTGCAACCCCGGCCAAAATCCAACCTTCGTCCCTGACAGTCCCCGGCAATCCACCTGTTGCTTTCCCCCGCCCCCTTGCCCATCATTGGTCGTTTGCCCACCACCCGTAGTAACCATGGATACCATCAGCATCAGGGGCGCCAAAACCCACAACCTCAAGAATGTGGATCTGGACCTGCCCCGGGACAAGCTTATCGTCATCACCGGGCTGTCCGGCTCCGGCAAGTCGTCCCTGGCCTTCGACACCCTCTACGCCGAGGGCCAGCGGCGCTATGTGGAGTCCCTGTCGGCCTATGCGCGGCAGTTCCTGTCGATGATGGAAAAGCCCGATGTGGAGCATATCGAGGGGCTGTCCCCGGCCATCTCCATCGAGCAGAAGTCCACTTCCCACAACCCGCGCTCCACGGTGGGCACCATCACCGAGATCTACGACTACCTGCGGCTGCTCTACGCCCGGGTGGGTGAACCCCGTTGCCCGGAGCACGGCGAGCCCCTCGCCGCCCAGACCGTGAGCCAGATGGTGGACGCGGTGCTGGCCCTGCCGGCGGAGAGCCGGCTGTTGCTGCTGGCGCCGATGATCCGCGACCGCAAGGGGGAGCACCTCCATGTGTTCGACCAGCTCCGGGCCCAGGGTTTCGTGCGGGTGCGGGTCAATGGCCGGGTGTACGAGCTGGACGAGGTGCCGGCCCTGACCAAGAACCGCAAGCACACCATCGAGGCGGTGGTGGACCGCTTCAAGGTGCGGGAGGATATCGGCCTGCGCCTGGCGGAATCCTTCGAGACCGCCCTCGGCCTGTCCGGCGGCATCGCCATCATCGCCCCCATGGATGGCGATGCCCCGCTGGATGAGCACCTGTTCTCCTCCCGCTTCGCCTGTCCGGTGTGCGACTACAGCATCAGCGAACTGGAGCCACGGCTGTTCTCCTTCAACAACCCCGCCGGGGCCTGCCCCACCTGCGACGGCCTGGGGGTGAAGCAGTTCTTCGATGTGGACCGGGTGATTCAGCACCCGGAGGCCAGCCTCGCCGAGGGCGCCATTCGCGGCTGGGACCAGCGCAACCTGTTCTATTTCAATATGCTGAGCTCCCTCGCCGATCACTACAGCTTCGATATCGACACCCCCTTCCAGCGCCTCAGGCCCAGCCACCAGCAGGCCATCCTGTTCGGCACCGGCGACGAGGAGATCCAGTTCAACTATGTCAACGACCGCGGCACGGTGTTCAAGCGCCGCCACCGGTTCGAGGGCATCATTCCCAACATGGAGCGCCGCTACCGGGAGACGGAGTCCCAGTCGGTGCGCGAGGAGTTGACCAAGTACATCAGCACCCAGCACTGCCCGGATTGCGAGGGCACGCGCCTGAAGAAGGCCGCCCGTCATGTGTTCGTGGACGAGAAGAACCTGTCCCAGATCACCGCCCAGCCGGTGGGCACCCTGTCCGACTACTACGCCAACCTCCGGCTGACAGGACGGCGCGGCGAGATCGCCGACAAGATTCTCAAGGAAATCCGCGATCGCCTGCACTTTTTGGTGGATGTGGGCCTCAACTACCTCACCCTCGACCGCAGCGCCGAGACCCTGTCCGGCGGCGAGGCCCAGCGCATCCGCCTGGCCAGCCAGATCGGCGCCGGCCTGGTGGGGGTGATGTATATCCTCGACGAGCCGAGCATCGGCCTGCACCAGCGGGACAACGAGCGGTTGCTGGGCACCCTTACCCGCCTGCGGGATCTGGGCAACACGGTGATCGTGGTGGAGCACGACGAGGACGCCATCCGCGCCGCCGACCATGTGGTGGATATCGGCCCCGGCGCCGGAGTCCATGGCGGCCAGATCATCGCCCAGGGCACCATGGCGGATATCATCGCCGAACCGGCCTCCCTTACCGGCCAGTACCTGTCGGGCCAGAAAGCCATCGCCATCCCCGCCCGGCGGCGCCAGCCGAAACACGACCGCCACCTGGTGATCCGCGGCGCCAGCGGCAACAACCTGCAACAGGTGGACCTGGACATTCCCGTCGGCGTGTTCACCTGTATCACCGGGGTGTCCGGCTCCGGCAAGTCCACCCTGATCAACGAAACCCTCTACCCCTTGGCGGCCACCGCCCTCAACAAGGCCACCACGCTCAAGGCCGCACCCCACGGCGGCATCGACGGGCTGGAGCACCTGGACAAGTGCGTGGACATCGACCAAAGCCCCATCGGCCGCACCCCGCGCTCCAACCCCGCCACCTACACGGGCATCTTCACCCCCATCCGCGAACTGTTCGCCGGCACCCAGGAATCCCGCTCCCGAGGCTACCAGCCCGGGCGCTTCTCCTTCAACGTCAAGGGCGGGCGCTGCGAGGCCTGCCAGGGGGACGGGGTCACCAAGGTGGAGATGCACTTTTTGCCGGATATCTATGTGTCCTGCGATGTGTGCAAGGGCCAGCGCTACAACCGGGAAACCCTGGAGGTGCGCTACAAGGGCAAGAACATCCACCAGGTGCTGGAGATGACCGTGGAGGACGCCCGCCAGTTCTTCGACGCCATTCCCGCCATCGCCAACCGGCTGCAAACCCTGATGGATGTGGGGCTGTCCTATATCCGCCTCGGGCAGTCCGCCACCACCCTGTCCGGCGGCGAGGCCCAGCGGGTCAAGCTGTCCCGTGAGCTGTCCAAGCGCGACACCGGCAACACCCTGTACATTCTCGACGAGCCCACCACCGGCCTGCACTTCCACGACATCCAGCAACTGCTCAATGTGCTGCACCGCCTCGCCGACCACGGCAATACCGTGGTGGTGATCGAGCACAACCTGGATGTGATCAAGACCGCCGACTGGATCGTCGACCTGGGGCCGGAGGGCGGCTCCGGCGGAGGCCGCATCATCGCCACCGGCACCCCGGAGCAGGTGGCCGGGCACCAGGCGTCCCACACCGGGCGCTTTCTCAAGCCCATTCTGGCGCGGGCCGGCAAGGCTGCCGGGGCGGGCCAGGGGGAACCCGCCGTGCCGGCCAAGCGGGGGCGCAAAAAGGCTGTCAGAAAGGCGGGGTGATCAGCGAGGCCTGCCGGACATCGATCGTTACCAGAATTTACGCTTCTTTACCAATACTTACCTGGCGCCGCTCTAGACTGACACCGTTGCCGGAAGATCCCTTCCGCGTCATCCAATCACCCCAGGAGCCCTGCGCCATGATGACATTCCGAACCTTACTGGCCACGCTGTTGGTCGCCGCGTGGACGCTGCCATACGGTCTGGCGATGGCGGCCCAGACTGTCGAACCCGCCAAACTCAGCAAACTGCCCGCCGAGCCGGGTGTCGAGATCTTCGAGCCCCGCGGCGAGTATCTCGGCGATCCAGCGGATCACGGCTATGTCTCCGAGGAGTGGATCGCCGAGGGTGAAGTGGACGGAAAACCCTACCGGACCGTGGTGTTCGTGCGCCGCCCCAGCGACCCGGCACAATTCAGCGGCACCCTGATCGTCGAGCCGCTGCATGCCGCCAGCGCCGCCCCCATCTGGATCTACACCTCCGAATACCAGCTCCGCGAGGGCCACGCCTCCGCGGTGGTGTACTCCCAGAAGAGCGCGGTGGAGACCTTCGTCAAGCCCACCAATCCGGAGCGCTACGAATCCCTGCATATCTGGTCCGACGAACCGACCGGCGCCGACCAGGATCCAATGAGCCGACGGATGGCCATGAATGCACTCTCCACGCCCATTCTCGCCCAGGCCGGCGCCGCCCTGCGCGATACCGGTCCCCTGGCGGACTACGAGGTGAAACATGTGATTCTTGTCGGGCACTCCCAGACCGGCGGCGTGGTGACAAACTATATCCTCGACGGCCACGACAACTACCGGCTCGCCGGGGGCGCGCCGATCTACGACGGGTTCTTCCCTTCGGGAGCCCCGCGGGCGCCGTTCGGACCCCTGGATGTGCCCCTGGTGCAGACCCTCAGCGAGGGCGACATCTCCGACCCCCACCGCCCGGGCCGCGAGGGCCGGCCCTATCGCCGCCCCGACAGCGACGATGCCAACGACCGCTATCGCCTCTACGAGCTGGCGGGCGTGGCTCACATGGGCACTCATTTCCCGCCTTACGATGACCCCATGACCTGGGCAAACGACCCCACCGGCACATCGGGCGCCGTGCCAGAAGATGCCCGGCTCAACAGCATGCCCCACGGCGCCATGTTCAGCGTGACCCTCCACCACCTGGTGCGCTGGGTGACCGACGGCGTCACGCCGCCCAGGGCCGAGCGCATCGAAGTGGGGCCGAACGGTCTGTTCGCCGCCGACGAGTTCGGCAACAGCCGCGGCGGGGTGCGCTCCGCGCAACTGGATGTCCCGCGCCTTAAGTACTACCCCAACCCCGGGGTAACCGAGGACGGCACCCCGGCCCGCGGCGTGGTCGGCTTCGAGG